>JAADHA010000423.1 GCA_013152105.1 Oligoflexia bacterium
GTGCGCCCGATCTCGTCCTCGAGACGGCCAAAGCCATCTTGGGCGATATCGGTCGCGATCGCACCCGCCCCATTCTGGATGGACCCGAGTTCATTTCGGGACAAGGCAATCCGCGCCGCTTCGTCCACGAGTCGACGACGTAGAACCGCCATCTCAGTTCCTTCCGCAGCGTCGAGATGCACCATGATGCCGGCTGATCGCTGTTCCATGGAATTCGCCCGTGACCAGATGTCATAAAGGTGTCGGAAGACGCCCGCCGAGTCTGCCGCGCCGACACCGGTTCGATAGCGCCGCACGGCGTCGCGAAGCTGAGCGTAGTCATCCGCCAGGAGCGCTCGATCCCGTGCGCCGGGGTCACTGGACGACGTGCTGATCATCGCCACAAGCGACGCCCGGGTGCGGTCCGCGGTAATTCCCTGAAGCGCTTGCTCGGAGCGGCGCAGATCGGCAACGACACCGGTGAGGTCCCGTCGAACCTGGTCCAACTCGGCCCCCGAGACACCCGGGGGGTTCTCATCAACAAGGGCTTCCAGCGAACGTGCAGAGGCGAGCTGATCGCGCGTCGCGTCCAGTACCCGCTGACCCACCTTCTGCACCGCCGTCACCTGGTGTTCCCAGGCCTTGCGTCGGCCCTGGCTGTCTTCCGCCTTGGCGTCGACTTCATCGGTGCGCCCCTGAAGCACCGAGAAGCGCGCCGAGAGACCTTGCAGGGCGCTGCGGTCACCGCTGCTACCCCGGCTGAGCAGGTAGTCGATCTCGTAGCTGACAACAGCCGCCTTGGTGGCCAATGCGTCATCGCGCACGTCACGAACTCGGGACCGACCCCGGGCAAAGGTACCGATGTCGCCGTCCGTGCGCCGCAAGGCCGTGCCGACCTGGTCAGCCAGCTCTTCGCTCTGCTTGAGGTCGGTCTGCTGACTGTCCATTGAGCGGTACACGTCCACCGCACGGCCCATGAATTCGTCATCTGTGAGGATCTCGACGGCGTAGTCAGGCAGCGGCTCACCGCCGACGGATTCCACGCTGGAAGGGTCGGCGAGCATGCGGAAGTACCGCGCCGGATCGTCCCGATTGACCTTGAGCAGCCCCAGCGCTTTCTGCACCGGCGTGTAGTCCTCGACCACCGACTGGTAGGAGCTCAGGGCTTCATCCCGCCGGCCTTCCTTCATCAGCACATGGGCACGGGTAAGTTCAAGGTTGACGGCCTCGCGGTGCGAGGGGAATCCCAGCAGGAAGATGTCGAGATAATCCAGCGCATCCCCCCACTTTTCCTGCTTGATATAGGTCCAAACCAGTTCGTAGAGCTGGTCCGCATAGTAGGCCGAGTCCGCAGGCAGGCGCTGATAGGCGGCGGTCGCCGTCGCGTAGTCGCCGAGTTCGTAGGACAGGCGACCAATCGCCAGCCACGCGAGCTCCACCACCCGATGATCAGAGGGATCGCCTTGGGGCGTGGCGTCTACCACTCCGCGGAATTCGGTAAGGGCGTCCTGAAGATTGCCTTGCTGGGTGAGCAGCACAGCCAGGAAGTAGCGCGCCTTGAGATAGGATGTGGAGGCCGCCTGGATGTCCTTGAACATGGCTTCTGAGCGGGCAATTTCGCCCTGGCGCCACAGGCTCTTGGCGACCGTGTACTTCACGAAGTCCGTCGTCTGGACGCGCCCGGTGACGACGTAGTCCTGGTAGGTCTTGTAGAAGCGGTCATTGTCGCGCAGCAGGCCATAGACCTCGAGCAAGCGACGAACCGCATCCTCGAAGAAGGGATGCGCCGGTCCCTCGTTCACTACCCGCTGATAGGCTTCCGCTGCGGTGGCTGGATTGCCAAGCTCGAAGAGACACTCAGCCAGGTACCACTCGCTGTCCTGAGTCAAGGCCCGCGACGTCAGCGCCTGAGCGTCGACCAGTGTGTAGAAGGTCAGGGCAGCCGGTTCGTAGTCGCCGACCAGGTACTGGTAGACCGCTTCCTCAAAGCGCACGCGCGCTTCGACAGCGCCCACCAGGCCTCGGCGCTGGGTGTAGTCCAAGTCCAGGTCATCGACCCGCTTTTCCAAGCGAAGCACCTGGTGATCGATGTCGGCAAGGCGCGAATTGAACACGCCGGCCGCACCAGCACCGGGCTCGCCCAGCGCGAGCACCAGGGCGACGACGCCGGCCTTGCACAGCAGCCTCATGGGGCCTCCCAAAGTCGCGGCCCACATCGGGCGCGACGGCGAGCGCGGGTTGCTACTGCTCACCCGCGTCTTCCGTGGAGCGAGTGCAGCGCACGTCGAAGTTGATGTTCGGCCGTTCCGTGAAGGACTTGGTCAAGCCTCCGCGTTCTTCTGCTTCAACGCGCACCGTGCAGTCGTCACCATCCTTCACGTCAAAGGTGGCATTGGACTGAACATTGAAGCCGATGTCGTCTACATAGCTGAACAGCCCGCCGCTTCCGCGGAGCTGCATCGCGATGCTGAGGCTGTGCGTACCGGCAGAGATCGGCCCATCGAAGACCTTGACCTCGTCGAGGTCATCCAGTCCGCCTTCCACGGAGGAGCGAGAGAATCGCGCCTGGCCGTCGAGGTAGTAGGACAGGGACTCGATCTTGTAGGAACGCCCCAAGTTGTTGACGTGCGTGATCGTCGCACGCGAACCCGCTCCCGAGCCCTGCGCGACGATCTCCGAGAGGAGCTGAAGTGTCGCCTTTGAGCGAAACACTCGTTCCTTCAGCGCGTTGACCTGTTCTTCGACCGACAACAGCTCACGGTTGAAGGCCGCGGCTTTTTCCTCGGGGTCCACGGTCTCGGGGGACGCCGCCACGTTGGTCGCGTCCGCGGCCTTGGGGGCCGAGGCCTGGTCATCGCCAGCGGGCCCAGACGCGCTGTCCTGGGCCTGGGCACTGGGGGCGATCATGCAGAACCCTGCAACAAGCCCCGGCATCATCCACTTCTGCCACATGCTCACGGGCGACTCCTGCGATTAGTTCCGACGGGAAGGCACTTGCCTGGGCTGGGACAGCGTGGCGCAAGCGCGCTCTTTCGCCAATACACCGGAGCCGAGGTCTCGGCAACGCGTCGAGGGCCGCGTCCTGCCCTGATGTGCACACTTCGACTCTTCGAGCGACTTTCTGACTGGGACACCCACACACTCCTCAATTCGAACCATGAACTACGCGGCCATCCATCGCCAGCAGGGCTTGCGCGACCCGGTCTTGCAGATCCCGCACCGGACGGCTTGAGCCACGAAAGCCGTTGACCAGGAAAGCCAAGGCGTAGACGTGACCATCTCCGGCATGAACGTATGCCGCGACACAGTACACGCCATTGAGCGAGCCCGTCTTTCCACGCACCAGACCCGCAAGATCTCCGCCCAGCCGGCGGCGCAGCGTGCCGTCGATACCCGCCAGCGACAGGCTGGCTCGGAATTCAGGCCCCACGCGCTGGTCCTGGTAGAGATCCGCCATGACCGCGGTGATCTGGCTGGGGCGCAGCCGCACATCGCGCGACAGCCCCGACCCGTTCACCAGGTTGTACTCGTCTCGGGGGATCCCCAGCTCGTCCAGGTATTTACGCACCAGCTCTACGCCAGCAGCGGTCGAACCTGGACCATCCGTAGCCACCGCCGCCACGGCCTTGAGCACCTGCTCGGCCATGATGTTGCTGGACCACTTGTTCATGCGGGCCAGCACCAGCCCCAGGGGCTCGGATCGATGCCGCACGATCACCCGTGCATCGGCCGGCGTCAGTCCTCGTTCAAGCGTTCCCGTCCACGTCAGGCCGCGATCCGTCAGCATGTTCTCGAAGACCGCCATGAAGTGAGCCGTTGGATCGCCAACGGCGCGGTAGATGTGGGTCGTCTCCGCGCCCAGCGGCACGACCCCACTGACTGTGAAGAACACCTTGGCACCGTCATCGGCGACCTCGCGTTCAACCTTGAGCCAGGTGCGGGCACGCGAGGATCCGGTGACGACCTGGTTGTCGACTTCTATCGCCGACACTGGCGTCTCCAGATCCACCCGGGCGGGCTCGTTGCGGGCCGAGCCCGCGGCCACCAACAAGCAGGCCGTGTTGTAGTTGACTGACAGCGCCCCGAGGGGCGCGAAGTAGGCCGGACCATTCGCGATATCAACGGCCTTGTTCCAGCCTGGGATCAAGCCCGGGTCCGAGAAGAAGCTGTCGTCAAAGACGATGTCGCCGTCGATCTCAACGACACCGTAGGACTGGAGGTCGACGGCCATCTTCCAGAGTTGCTCAACCACCAGGGTCGGGTCGCCGCCCCCTCGGACATAGAGGTCTCCCTCAAGCACGCCGTCAGGGTTGAGCTCACCATCCGTCAGCAGGTCGGTGTCAAAGGCCCAGCCCGGCCCCAGGGTTCTCAGCGCCACGGCCGTCGTCAACAACTTGTTCACGGACGCAGGCACCAGAGGCTGATCGGCATTCCACGCCCAGGCTTCGTCCCCCATGGTGAGGTCGACCACCTGCACACCCACATCCGCGGTCGAGAAGAGGCGGTCATCCACGAAGCCACCAAGTACCGATTCCAGCGGATAATCCAGAGCTTCCGCGCCGAGCAGGTCCACATCGGGCCCGCTCGCAGTGTCCACAGCAGTGTCGACAGCACCGTCGGCCACCACCAAGGCAGAAGCTGCGGCGCTTGGAGTGCTGGCGCGCGCAGGCACCGGCAGGCCGGCCCCGAGACCGAGAGCGCAGAAGAAGATGGGTAGCGAGAGGTGGCGCATGGAGCGTTGGCAGAGAAGTGAACGAGAGCGAGCAGCAGCGTGAGAACGAACGGCGTGGGAAAAGACAGCGCCCGTGCCCCCGAGCTGCGAACAGGGCGCGAAGCGGTTCACTCCTTCAGCGAGCGAGTTGGAGAGCAGCGGAGACAACTTGTTGGGGTTGAGGGTCGGTCGGGTAGAGAATCTCAGCGTACGTGGGGCGTGCTCAGCAGGATATCATCCCGGCCTCGCACTCGTGGCGCCACATCGCCGATGGAGACACATGCATACGATTGCCCTCCTCGGATTGGCGGCAGCCAGCGCGAGCTTCCCGGCCGGTGCCGCCGAGCCCCAGCCAGAGCGTCCGACCCTCCCCAGCTTCTCTCTCGCTGGCGAAGATGGCGCGGCGACGCTGTGGAGCAACCCCTCCAGCCTCGGTTTTGACCCCGATCCAAGCGCCTGGCTGGCCTGGGATCAACGGGCGACTGGTGGCCCTGGAACGGTGTCCGCGGCACTGCAACGCGGGCCGCTGGCGATCGGCGCGCTGTACCGAAACGGCGCATCCGAACAGGGCTGGCTCTCACTCACCGACGCCATCGGGCTCAAGCTTGGTCGGCGCATCAGCGTCGGCCTGGCCACCGGCTGGCAGATTCCAGAGGGCCCTGAAAACAATTTCCTGACTTGGGACATGTCCGCCAGTTGGCGTCCAGCAGAGTGGCTGGGTGTCGCCCTGGTCGCTCAGAACCTGAACAACCCTGCCGAGGATCTCGGTGTGAACCAGTCCTTTGGCGGGGGCATCGCCCTGCGGCCGTTCGCAGATCGCGTCCTGCTGGGGGTCGACTATCGGCAATCCGAGCTGGCACCGAACGTGACCGGCACCTTCAGCGCCAGCGCTCGCCTGGTGCCCGTCGAGGGGCTGGTGGTCCGGCTTTCTGGGGACCAGACGGGACAGCTCGGGGCTGGCGTGGAGCTCTACTGGGGTCGAACCGGCGTCGGACTGCACGGCAATGGCCCGGGCACCGACCCCTCGCAGGCCCGAGCCACCGGCTACTTGATCACCGCAGACGGCGACCACAACGTGTTCAGTCACGGGCGCCAGGTTCCGGAATTCGTGCTGGACCACGCCTTCCCAGACCAGCCCAAGCCCAGCATCTTCGACCGCCCCACCGAGACCTGGCTGCACCTGATCCAGCGGATCCAGGCCGCGATCGAGGACCCCGCCGTCAAGGGCTTTGTCCTGCATATCGACCGCGCGCCAGGGTCCTGGGCCCGTGTCCAGGAACTTCGCGACCTGGTGGCCCAGGCCCGCTCCCACGGCAAGATCACCGCGGCATACCTGGACCGCGACGCGGGAAACGCGGCCTACCTCACGGCTGTGGCCACGGACCGCGTGTACCTCCATCCCGCCGCCAACCTGGACTTCGTCGGACTCTCGATGGAACTCAGCTACATGCGAGGCGCCCTCGATCTGGTCGGGATCAAGCCACAATATGT
>JAADHA010000111.1 GCA_013152105.1 Oligoflexia bacterium
GTTGACGCGAATGTTGCGACCGTCGAGCGGCTGGCCGTCCATGGCAGCGATTGCTGCTGCGGCCTGCGAGTCGTCGCCCATGGTGACGAAGCCGAAGCCCCGGCTGCGCCCGCTGTCGCGGTCCAAGATGACCTTGGCTTCAGAGACGTCGCCGTGGACCAAGAAGGCCTCGCGGAGAGAGTTGTCGTCGGTGTCCCAAGAGAGACCGCCGACGAAGAGCTTGTTGCCCATGATGTTTTTCTCGTTTGATGGTATGCCGGAGCCGTGATCCTTCACGGCAGAGGCGTCGAGCAGGCAGAGGGCCTGCAATCCCAGCAAGACCAGGGTGGTCCTGCCCTCGTTGCTGGCGCGCGTTTTGCGGCCAGCAGTCTACTCACCGTCGTTCCCCCGTTTAGGTAGAGAAATCTCGATGCATCGACTCATATCTCCTAATCCGGCCGGACCGGATTGCGCCAGTCGAATTCGCTCATCTGCGTCGGAAAGGGGCTGGTGGCTTCGCCTGGCGCACTCCGCAGATTGAAGGATGAGGCGCGTTAACAGGCACTTGACTGGAGGCCAGCACCGATGCTCTCCTACGTGTTCATGAAGATCCTCGAAGCTCGGCCCGCTTCGTATGATCGACGGATTGACCGGGTCGACGGCGGCCGATCGCGGGCTGCCCGCCAGGCTGTCCAGGCGCGGGTGGCCGACGGCAGTCGCGTGCTCGAGATCGGCTGTGGCCCTGGCACCCTGGCCCGCTCCCTGGCACAGCGGGGCTGCACGGTCGACGCCTTCGACGCGAACCGCGCGATGATCGAAGAGGCTCGGTCCCAGGCCGGGGACCTGGCCGGGGACCTGGCGGACCACCTGCATTTTCGGTTCATGGGTGTCGACGGCATGGACCGCTACCAGGCCGGTGCCTACGACGCCGTCGTGTCGACCCTGGTGCTCAGCGAGCTGAGCGATGACGAGCGCCACTATGCGCTTGGGCATGTCGCTCGAGTTCTTCGTCGAGGTGGCTTGCTCCTGCTGGCGGTCGAAGTCCCGCCCACAGGCACCGGCGCTCGTGCCTTGCACGCGCTGGCCCGGGCCCCGGCGGTGGCCACGACCTGGCTGATCACCGGCTCCAGCACACGGCCGGTGCAACACCTCCGCGACGACCTTGCCGGCGCGGGTCTGGTCCTTGACGACTGGAGCCAAAACGCTGGCTCGGCGCTGGCAGTCGTGGTCGCCCATCGCCCCGAGGAAGCCTGAGATGACCTCGATCTTGCGCTACCTGTGGGGCCTGCTCTTCCGAATCTTCCCGTGTCCCACCCAGACCGGCCTGCGGCGAATCGGGACTCCGATGCGCGACAGCCCGGTGCTGGTCACCTGTAATTTCGACCTGACCCTGCGTCGGCTCCGGCGCGCGCTGCGCGGGATCGATGCCTGGCTGCTGGTGGCGGACTCCAAGGGTGTCAATGTGTGGTGTGCGTCGGGGGCGCATGAGCTCAACGCCCGCACAGTGGTCGCGGTGATCAAGACCAGCGGTATCGGCGACCTGGTCGACCATCGCACGCTGGTGCTGCCTCAGCTCGCCGGTCCCGGAGTGCGGGCCCAGGCTATCGAGAAGCAGACGGGCTGGACCGTCGCCTGGGGTCCGGTGCGCATGACCGACATTCCGCGCTATCTCGAACACGGCATCGACGCGCCGATGCGTCGGGCGAGCTGGTCGCTGTTCGAGCGGCTCGACACCGCGCTGGGCTCGCTCTTCCCCTTCCTGCTCTGCGGTGCCCTGGGCTTCGCGCTCTTCGGTCGGGGCCTGCTGGTCGACTACGTGGTGGTGGCGGCCCTTGCCTTTGTGGGTTTCTTCACCATCATTCCGTGGGTGCCGGGGCGTCTTGGCCTGGCGCGGGCGCTGGTGGTCGACCTGGTCCTGGGCGGTGGGCTGCTGCTGACCGAGCTGACCTTGCACAACCCGGCCCCCCGTCCCCGCGCCGACTGGATCATCGCGATGGTCCTGGTGCTGCTCTATGGCGGTGAGGTGGGCGGTATCGCTTCGAACCTGAAGAGCGACTTGGACCCCTTCATGGCCAGGCTGGGGATGAAGAAGATCGGGAATGTGGCCTTTGCCGGGACTATCCGAACGGACCTGCTCAACGGCTGGCGAAGGCTGGTGCTCGACCCGACCCGCTGCGAGCGATGTGGCGCCTGCCAGGCGGTCTGCCCGCAGGGGGTCTGGCTGACGCCGGCCGACAGCGTGGCCAGGCTGGTGAACGAGGACGCCTGCACCGGCTGTACGGCTTGCCTTCGCCAGTGCCATGGGGCGGCAATTCGGGCGCATCGGGTCGATGAGACCGCGGCGGGTGGCCGTTCCGCATTATGACCGGATCGACCTCCTTCGAAGTGAACCGATGCAGCACTCCTCCCTTGCTCTCCGCGCCGTCGCCGCCCTGGTGGCCTCCTGCTTCTGTGCCATCTTTCTCGCTGGCTGTCGGGCCGGATGCACGTCCGCTTCCTCTTCTTCTTCCTCTGCCTCGGGCCCCGATGTCTACCTGATCATCATCGACTCGCTTCGGGCCGACCACCTGGGCACGGGTGGCTATGTCAGCGCCACCTCGCCCGAGATGGACGCCTGGGCCCGCGACGCCGTGGTCTTTGACCGGGCCTACACCACGGCCCCCTGGACGCTACCCTCCATCGCCGCGGTGATGACCGGCCACCATCCCTATGCCGTCGGAGTGCGTGAAAAACAGACCGCGGTGCCTGACTCGATCACGACCTTGGGGGAACTGTTCAAGTCCAGCGGCTATGACACTGCCGCGGTGGTGGCCCACATCTACCTGCTACCAAAGTATGGCTTGATGCAGGGGATGGACTCGGTCAACACCGACATGGTGAAGGGGCATCACAAGATCATCAGCTCGGACGGGATCACTGATCGAGCGCTGCGGGTGGTACAGAAGCACGCTGCCAAGGACCCCAACACCCCGCTCTTCCTGCTCACCCACTACTTCGATCCCCACTACAACTACATCCTGCACCCAGAGATCTACGACAGCTATCCGGACTACAAGGGCCCCATCAAGAGCGGGATGGCCGTAAAGGACCTGCGCAAGAGCTTGTTGAAGCAAAAGGGCCAGGAGCTCTCCGACTCGCGACGCCAGATCACCAACCTCTACGACTCCGAGATCCGCTACACCGACCACCAGGTGGCACGTCTGCTGGCCGGAATCCAAGACGCGGGGCGCGACGAAAACGCCCTCATCGTCATCATGGGTGATCACGGTGAAGAGCTGGGTCAACGACCTACCCGCTGGGTGGGTCACACCAAGGTCGTCTCGGAAGATGTGCTGCGCGTGCCCCTGATGATTCGCCTGCCACACCACCAGCAGCCCCGCCAGCGGGTGGCCGAGCCGGTGTCGCTGGTCGACCTGATGCCGACCATCGCTGCCCAGGCTGGGCTGTCCCTGCCCAAAGACCTGCACGTCTGGGGTCGCCCCTTGAACCTGTCCAGTGACGACGGCCAGCGCCCGGTCTTGTTCTCCGAGACCGGGCGCTGGGCCCGCATGCAGGCGGTCATCCGGGACCGCTGGAAGCTGGTCGAGTACCCCAAGAAGCCGCCTGGCCGGCGGGTGCTCTACGATCTGCGGCAGGATCCGGGCGAGACCCATGATGTGTCCGCTCAGCAGCCGCAGATCCTGGCTGAGCTGCGCGCCGACCTGGCCACCTGGAACACCGCATTAGAGGCGGACCACCAACTGATGTCCGCCGAAGAGAGCACCCCTGAGCTGAGCGCGGAAGAGATAGAGGCGTTGCGGGCGATGGGGTATATGGAGTAGTGCCAGCAAAGCCGCGCCAGTCGGGCGCCGCGATCACTGGACGGCACCCATCAGGCCGATCTCGCGGTGGCGCACCGCCATGGTGGGTGGTACCATCGCGGGCATGTGCACACCGGCATATTTGACGCTGTTCGCCGTGCTCGCGACCGCGTGTACGCCTGAGCTGCCGCTGACCCTGGAGATCAGCCCGGCCGTGTCGACCGTGGTCATCGCGAACTGGACAACGCCGGCTCCTAGCTTGGGGCGCGTGCTGTGGGGGCTGCCCGGGGGGGATCAGCAGGTGACCGCAGAGATCGGTGAGCCCCGAACCCAACACAGGCTGGCCATCGCCGGACTTCACTCGGACACCAGCTATCGCTTCCAGGTCCAGGTCGAAAACTCGACGAATAGCTGGAGTAGTCTAGAGCAGAATTTCGCCACGGGCGTCCTTCCAACCGATCTGGCCGACTTTCAGGTCAAGGGCGATGCGCAGGCCTTTCCTGGCTACCTCCCACTGGCTCTGTTCGGGTCGGGTTCGGGCGTCTCGGTCATCGATGCCAGCGGTGAGATCGTGTGGTACTACCAGCTCTTCGATCCCAGTTGGAGCGCGCGCCGGGTGTGGTATGTGCCCGAACAGCGTTGCTTTGTCGTCAGTATTCAGAGCCTGCTGGATGGCACGCATCTGCTGTGGATCTCGCTGGATGGCACGCAAGTTCGCGAGATCGTCGTCGATGATCTCGACCACGACTTCCTTGTTCTTCCCGGTGGTGAGCTCTTGATGATCGTCGAGGATGGTCGGGTGGTCGACGGCCAGGAGATCGCGGGAAACGCGCTGGTGCGCATGGATGCTGACGGCAATCGCACCACCTTGTGGTCGATCTGGGACCTCTACGACCTGGACGATCAGCCTGCCCCTCCCAACGGGGACTGGACCCACGCCAACGCGCTGGACTACCTGCCGCAGCGCGACCTGGTCCTGCTGGGCCTGCGTCACTTCGACAGCATCCTGGCCTTGAACGCGGCGGATTACTCGCTCCAGTGGGCGCTCGGGGGCGCGAACCAGACGATCAAGGTGGACGAGGATGTGATATTTCATCGCCAACACCAGTTCCAACTGCTCAACGACGACCACATCCTGGTCTTTGACAATCAGGCCGGACCGGACAGCACAGGGGACTCGCGTGTGCTGGAGCTGGCCCTGGACCTGGAGAACAAGGTCGCCAGCGGAGTCTGGGAACACCACCATGTCCCGTCTCTGTTCTCTGACATCCTGGGCAATGTAGAAGCGCTACCAAACGGTGATCGTCTGGTGACCTGGTCCATGCAGGGACAGGTGCAGGTGGTGGAGCCTGACGACAGCATCGCGTGGCAACTCGACATGCTCTTGGGGACGGCCATCACCTATGGTGACCGCTTCGATAGCTTCTGATCGCCACGCTTCTCTTGTCTCTTGCTCAACCGTCGGACGAGTCCCAAGATGACGCTGCCTCGGCCAGCGGCCCGCCTGGTCCTCAGCGCTGGCTGAGGGCGTCCAAGGTCTTCTTCAGCAGCTCGCGGGACTGCGGCATCAGGGGCTTCTTGAGGCGGTGCAGTCCCAAGGCGCCCAGCAGCAGCGCGACCAGGAGCGTGCAGCCCAGGCTGATCCCCAGGCTCTCCAGCCAGGGCAGGCCTGTGAAGCGCTGCACGCCCACGACCAGGCCCGTCGCAAACAGGATCGCGCTGGCCAGCAGGAACATCAAGGCACCGGCCATCAAGCTGGCGCCGACTAGCAGGCGGGCCAATTCGCGATGGGCTTCACTGCGCAGGACGATGACATGGGCCGCGAAGAAGCCGCGCAGGGAACGCAGGATCCGGCGAAAGATCGCCAGGTAGGGGGTCAGGACGACCCGCTTGCCCTCGGCCCCCTCAGGGCCGGGGGGCGGTCCTCCAGGCGGCGGTCCTCCGGGCTGATCACTCTTCGCCATCTTCAACCTCCTGCGGGTAGCCGAGGGCGCCGAGGATGAGCCCGACCATCAGGCCCAGACCGCCGGCCAAGAGCAAGGCCAGGCCAATGTGCTGGCGCGCGGTGTCGAGGGCGAGGGTAGCGACGTCCTGCTTGACCTGGCGCGCCATATCGTCGAGGTGCTCTTCGAGGCTTCGGACCAAGCGGTCGAGGGGCTCGAGGGGTGAGGGATCCGCGGGGCGGCGGGCGCGTGCTTGCGAGGTGGAGTCCCGCCGATCTGCCCCCGGTGGCGGCGCGTCCTGGGGGCTGGGCTGGGTGGCGACGTCGAGCAGCTCGCCGAGCTGCTGGCGGGTCAGGGCACGGGTGTGACCGGAGTGGCCGGCGATGAGGGCTACGAGTGCGTCGGCGTTCGCGGCACTGCCAGCGACCGCGGCAGCG
>JAADHA010000396.1:0-3281 GCA_013152105.1 Oligoflexia bacterium
GTACCCAGGCCGGGCGGTGGTCGTGCGGTGATGCGTCCGTCCAGTCGCGACAGACCGCGGGCGCGAAGCGAGCGCCGAGGGGGTGCCGATGCTGCCCCTGCTGGGATGTCCGTCGGCGTAGAACAGCGGTCAACATCACGATGGTCGAGAACTTCCGGGCGGCGGCACTAGGCCCTGGCCAGCTCCCACACCTCGACACGCTCGCGCGTCCTACGCTTATGACCGGCTGCATCCACCGAAGCCATGACCCGGCGGTGGTGCCTCTGGACCAGCCGCAGTCGTCCTCGGTCCAGCTCGGCGAGGATGGGATGGGGAAGGTCGGGTTGTACAAGCTGGCCAATGTTGGAGAACAGCAACACGATGCGTCCCTGGGGCCGCAGGCGCTGAATGGCCTGATCGAAGAAGCGCGCCAACAGGTGCTCGTCGCGGTGGAGCGCACCGCCCAGCAGCGGACCGTCCAGCAGCGCATCGACCCGGCCCTGGATCCAGGGAGGGTTGAAGACGATCAGGTCCGCGGGCGTGGGATCGTCGCCCAGCAGGTCACCGGTCACCAGGTCGATCGGCAGGTCGATCGGCAGAGTTGAGGCCAGCCTTGCAAGCTCGCGCTTGACGCTCTCGATGGCGTTGGGGTTGTCATCCGTGGCCAGCACGCGCCCAAAGCCCGCCCTGCACAGCATCAGCGCCAGCACGCCGCAGCCCGTGCCCACGTCGATGGCCCGTCCTCGGGGCCCCTTGTATTGACTGATCCAGGTTCCAAACAGTTCGAGATGTGAGACGCGGGTCGGAACATAGGTCCCATAGAAGGGATGAACCCGGTGGCCCAGGACGGCGAGAGGAATGCCCTCTGTGTACCGTCTCCACGCGCCGTGGAGTTCTTGCACCTGCACAAAGGGCAAGGCGAATGTGGATAGTTCTGGGTAGAGTTCCTTGAGGAAGCCAATCGGGCGGGCCCCGGACAGCGCCACCGCGTGGTCCTTGATCGGCGCCAGCAGACGTAGCGAAGCGGCCCTGCACGCACGCCCATGGGCCTGTTGAGTCTGGTAGCTGGCGCCTTGTACGGGCTCGCCCAGCAGCACCTTCAACTGGGCGAGGATCTCTGCGCCCGTGCTGTAGTGGTCGGCGACGATCCGAAGCTGGCCATCGCGCAGGCACGCCGCGATCTCGTGGGGCACCATGGCCCCCGTCACGGGGGGTACGCGTGGAAACAGGATGGGCTGGGGCCGGTGCAGAGGGGAGGTCATCAGTCGCCGAGGGAGAGTGGGGCGAGCGGGTATAGCTCGGTCTTCCCCCTTCCACGCCGACCCGTTTCCGCTCGTGCGGGTCCGCCAGGCTCCAGCCTGTTGCTGGGGGCGGTGAGCGCTTGGGGGCGCCATGCCGGGCAGGACCAAGGGTTCAAGGGATCAAGGGTCAAGGGAGCGACGGGGCGGCCCCCCGCCTGGACAGGCGAAAGCCGAGGATGCTACTGCGGCTGCCGGGGGTGCTCCTGAGGCGGTGTGCAAGGCGAGCGCGCCGCGGGAAATTGATCCACGACCCGCCACGGTAGACCCGGAAGACGCCTGATGATGCTCCCACCGGGTCCTCCTCGTCTCCACCGTAGCTGTCATACCAATCGTCGCACCACTCCCACACGTTGCCGCTGGTGTCGAAGAGCCCCAAGAAGTTGGGGTCCAACCCGGCCACGGCGTGGGACGTGGAGTCCGCGTTGCCGCAGTACCACGCGAAGTCACCCAGCAGGTCGCCGTTGTCCAGCACGACGTCGCTCTTGCAGTTCTCCTGGTCACCGTCGACCAGGTTGCCGCCGCCGAGGAAGGCCGCGGTCTCTGTGGCTCGGGCGGCGTACTCCCACTCTGCTTCTGTCGGCAGGCGGTATCCTTCGCAGGAATACGGGTCGCCCGAGGTGTCGCAGGTGACGCTGTCCCCGGTGCCCATGCACGTGTAGCACTGAGACAGCCCCGCCGCTGCGCTGACCGCGTTGGCGAAGGCGGCGGCCTGGTGCCATGTCAGGTATTCCACTGGACACGTTTCCCCACAGGACGAGAAATAGCTTGGGTTGTAGCCCATGTACTCGATGAACTGGCCCTGCGTCACCTCGGTCGACCCGATGAAGAAGTCGTGGGTCAGCGTCACCTCGTGCTGGGTTTCATCTGCGTCACGACCCACCTCGGCATCGGGGCTGCCCATGGTGAAGGTGCCGGCGGGAATCGCGACCAGGCCCAGGGCACCGTCGAGGTAGGTGTTCGTTTCGGTACTACCGGCGTCCGTCTTGGTACTACCGGCGTCCGTCTCGATACCCCCGGCGTCCGTCTCGGTACTCCCGGTGTCCCCAGCCGCCTCTGAAGGCGCCCGGCCATCACAGGAGATCAGCACACAGCCAGCAAACAGAAGCACGCTCATCATCGGCAGTTCTCCGCTATGGCCGCGCACCTGATGGGCACCGTCTGGCCCGCCACGACCACGACCCGGCCTCGCTGCGTGAAACCGGGCGCGACCGATCAAGGCACCCAGTGCGTAGGTCCGCGCACTGGAACCCGATCCAGAAGTTACCTGGCCCTGTTGTGAGACTTCGCTCATCAATGGCCAGCCTATCATGGCGAGGGGTGCTATCTTGGTGTCATGGCTGGACCCGCCAGAAAGCCCCCGCGCTACGCCGACTACCTTGAGCTAGAGCAGCGCTCCCTGCTCAAACACGAGTGGCTGGACGGCGAGATCGTCGCGATGGCCGGCGGCACGCCCGTGCATGCCGAGCTGTCGGCCAGGGTCACCGTACTGCTGGGCGGCCAACTCCTCGGCAGCTCCTGCCGCCCCTACAGCTCTGACCTGCGGCTGCGGGTGCCAGCGACGGGCCTGAGCAGCTACCCCGATGTCGCGGTGGTCTGCGGGCCGCTCCAAGTGGACGCGCAAGACCCGCACGCCGCCACGAACCCGGTCGCGGTGGTCGAGGTGCTCTCACCCAGCACGGAAGGCTGGGACCGAGGCGACAAGTTCGACCACCTTCGCCACGTCGACAGTCTGGCGGACTACGTCCTCATCAGCCAGCACCGTCGCCGGATCGAACACTATGCGCGGCAAGCCGACGGCACCTGGCTGCTGGCCGTGGCTGGAGCAGGCCAGGGCATCCGCCTGACTGGCTGCCCCGCGAACTTGGAAGTGGATCTGCTGTACGAAGGGGTCGTCCTGTCCGACGCTGCCCCTCGCCCTGACTGCTGACGGGCTCGTCCCGCCACGCTCACGGACCTAGGCGGCAAACTGTCGCCTCAGTGCGCTCACGAACAGCCGCAGCC
>JAADHA010000396.1:3321-9461 GCA_013152105.1 Oligoflexia bacterium
CCATGGCAGCGACCGAGGTACCGCCGCTGACGATGCCGGCCACCGCGGACATGTGGCGCTGGGCCTGGTGCTGCCCGCACTTGGGGCAAGCCACATCTTCATCGGGGGTGTCCATGCGGACCAGATCGTCGAACTCGTCGCCACAGTGCTTACAGCGGTACTCATAGATGGGCACGGGGTTCTCTCCTGTTGAGGTGGGGTCGACCACACCTGTGCGCAAGACGCCTGGCGGACAAGCGCCAGCGGGCGGGCCTGCGACACGATGCCGCAGCCAGCGTGGTCTATTCCTCGATGTAACCCAGCGCCTTGAGGGCCTCGGTGTTGACGTCCACATCGCCGGTCGCGGCGCTGCCACCGTGGTGAATGGGCGCGAGGGCTTCGTAGGTCGCGACCCGGGGCAGGGTCTCACCGAAGACGGCCTGGCCCGGCATATCGATGGCCGCCGGCAGGTCGAGGAGGGAGAGGATGGTGGGGCCCAGGTCCAGCAGGGGAATGGGCGCATGGAGGGCACCGGCCGCGATGCCCGGGCCGCGAGCCAAGAACACGCCCGAGGCATCGTGCTCGCCGCTATAGGCATCGGTGAGCTTGGCGTAGTCCGACAGGGGCTCGCCGCCGACCTGGTCGCTGTCCAGCCGCTGCTGGTCGATGCGCTCATCGTTGAGACTCAGGCCCAGCTCCCGCGGGCTGTCGGGCATGTCCTCCCAGCGGTAGAAGGGTTTGCCGGTGCTCTTCTGGGTGAGGCCCGACAGGAAGGCGACGATGCTGGCCTTCTCGGCCTCAACATCCTCGCCCAGCAGCGCCACCGTGATCTTGATTCCGGTCTTGCTCACGTCCACCGGGCCGACCTCGGCCTGGAGGCGGGCCTTGAGGTGTTCGGTCTTGGGGGCGAAGAAACGGCCTGCGTCTGTGGCCCCCATCGCGCGAAAACCGTGGTCGCTCACAACCAGGATGGTCGTGTCATCGTCGACGCTGTTCGCGATCTCGTAGAGGACCTGGTCGGCCTGGCGGTAGGCATCGGGCAAGGCTTGGGAGAGATCATCACAGGGCCCACTGCCGTCCTGGCAGTCGACCCACAGGCCGAAGTGGGTGTGGCCCAGGGCGTCGGTCGCGTAGTCGGTGAAGCTGGCCACGTCGGGGCGCTGCATGTGGAGTTGGTGGATGAAGACATCGCGGTCCATGTCGACACGCAACATCTGCAGGCGCCAGGCGCGCTCTTCGGGGCTGGGCTTCAAGAAGCGGTCGCGCAAGGTCCAGTCGACGGCCTTGCACAGCGTGCTCCAGCGAAAGCCGTGCTCGATGCCGTCCAGAGCCAGGCGCCAACTGGGTCGGGTGGCGGCGTGTTGCTTGCGCTTGAGCCGCCGTGACAGCTCCAGCTCCTTGATGAAGGACAGCGACATCGGCCAGGTCTCGGGCGTAGGCGCGAGCCAGGCCGGGACGATGAAGCCGCCGCGTCCCTTTTCCAGAGCCGCCAGGTAGAAGTCACTGTCGGCGCGAGCAGGAGCGCGCGCCGCGGCCGCCTTGGGGTCCTGCGACAGGTCTTGCGGCGGAAAGGTCACCAGCCACTTGTAGACGCCCACCCGCAGCCCGGCCTGGTGGGCGATCTCCCACCACCTGGGGTAGGCCGCCTGGTCGCCGCGGACCCGAAAGCCGTGGATACCGTGGACCTCGGGGACCTGGCCGGTGGCCATGGTCGTCCACAACAGCGGCGAGAACATCGGCTTCCGGCTGGTCAGGACCGCGCGCGTCCCCTCGCCTGACAGGGTCTTGAACATCGGCAGGTCCAGCTTGTCGATGATATCCCAGGTCGCGCCGTCCATGCCCACGATCACCAGCTTGGCGTCGACCTTGGCGGGCACCGGCGCCGCGAAGGTGGACAGGATCAGGAACAGCCAGGCCACGGCGAAGGGAAAGCTGATCTTGAAGGTGAGCGCGCGGCCGGGGTGCCGGGCCTGGCGGTCGGCCCGGCGACCCAGCAGGGCGCCGACCAGCGCACCGACCAGCAACAAGGGCAGGACAGCCAGCGCGAAGTAGCTGAGCGGATCGTCCACGAACCAGGGGTTCAAGCGCTCCATCTGGAAGGCGAAGAGGGTGGCCGGGAGCGCCCCGATCAGGGCCCCTGCCAGGGCGCCGCCAACCGTCGCGGTGGATCTCATGCGGTCTCCAGGAGCAGGCGTCCGGGCTCAAAAGCGTCCCAGAAGTGCCAGTCGCCGGGGTGGGCGGCCAGCGAGTCGGACAGGTAGCGCGCGATGGCGTCCGCACCAGAGTCCAGGGCGGCGGCCTTGCCCTGGTCGCGGGTGAAGTCGATGGGCGGGCCCAGCTCGGCGACGAAGAGGGCCCGGCCGTGGCCACCATCACGGCGTGGCAGCTCGGGCCCGCGGTTGCGCACCGTGCGAACGGTGAGCAGCGGCACCTGGGCCTTCCAGGCCAGCCAGATCGGGCCGATGGGCAGGCCCATTCTTTGGCCGAGGACCAGACGCGGACTGCGGCGGCCAAGCTCGTCCCCACCGCCGGTGCCGTCGCAGGCCGACATCACGACACCGCCGTCCTGCAAGGCCCGCAGGACCGGCCGAAGGAATTTGCCGCCGTCGTGCAAGGTGGCCTGGATGCGGTCTTCCAAATCGGCGCGGGTCTGCGCCGCCCAGCGCCCGGTCTCGGACAGATCGACCAGCGTGACCCGACCGCCACCGACCTGGTGCATGGGCAGGCCGCGCACGCCCAAGACGTGAAGTGGAAGCTGGGCGGGCCCCATGTGGGGGTGCATCAGCATCACGCCCTGGCCCCTGGCGCGGGCCGCTTCAAGGTGCTCCAAGCCGCGAAGCTCCAGGTACCGGGGCCAGGTCTTCGCGTCGCACTTGCCAAACAGAAAGCCGATGTACTGGTTGCCGAAGTGGGTCGCGAAGGTCTGGCGGGCCAGGACCAGCAGGTCGTCGCGGTCCCCCAGGCCCCGACGCATATTCCGGGCGATATGGCGCACCTTGGCCGGCATCGCGCGGGCCACCGCCCGACCCATGCCACGGGCCAGCGCGACCTCGAACAGCGGAGGCGCAGCCTGGGCCACCTGGCGCAGCGGCCCCCACATCAGCTTGCGGTAGGCGTCCTTCAGCCCACTCTCGCCGAAGATCATGGCCCAACCCGCGCAGATGGCACAACTCGCCCCATCACTTCTCCATGTACCCGAGCGCCTGGAGCTTCTTGATGGCGTCTTCCGACTGCTGGACCTGCGAGCGCTCGACCGAGTTCTCGGAGAAGAGCTGCTGCGTCAGGTCAGTGAGCTGGTTCTCCACCGGGATCGCGATGGGGGCGCGCTGCTCGACCCGGTTCGGCGGCTGCCCGTGAATCGACCAGTTCTCGCTGGGCAGGTCGCCGTACTCGTGGTCCACGAAGCGATTGTTCGGAAAGCGCAGGGCGCTGACCCTCCAGGTGGGGTCCTTGATCTCACCCTTGCTGCGCAGGTCCCGGTTGACCGGCCGGTCGAAACACATGCCCCGGGCATAGGCACGGTGATCGCCTCCGGAGAAAGACGGCACCAGGCTCTGACCCGTCACGGTGGACGGCGTGTCGATCCCGACCAGGTCGTAGATCGTCGGCGCCAGGTCCGTCAGCTCGACCATCTGCTCGATCTTCTCGCCCGCGTGCTGACCGTCCGGGAGGCGGATCACCCAGGGGATCCAGGTGGCCGCCTCGTAGAGATCGTCGCCGTGGTTGAACCACACACCGTGATCGCCGGCCAGGCTCTCGCCGTGGTCCGCCAGCACGATGAGCACGGTGTCGTCGGCGTGTCCGCTGGCGTCCAGCCAGGCCACCAGGCGCCCCACCTGGCTGTCGGTGTAGCTGACCTCGCCCGCATACTGGGCGAGGACGTAGTCGGCGTCCGTGATCCCGGCGAGCGAGGGCTTGAGGTAGGACGCGATGTGCTGGGCGTCCTGCATGCTGGTGTGCGCTGGGTCGCGAGGATCACCCTGGTAATAGGCCGTGTTCCACGGAGGAGGGGGTTCATAGGGGCCATGGGGATCGAACAGGTGAACCCAGGTGAAGAAGGGCGCGTTCCCGCTGGCGTTGGCGTCGAGCCAGGCCAGGGCCTGGTCCGTCGTCCGCCCACCGATCCGCTCCAGGACCAGGTCGGGGTTCGTGAAGCGCTCGGCCATCGCCAGGACCCGGCCGGGCACCGTGGCGTCCCAGCCCTGCAACCAGCCGAAGTCGTCGTCGTAGACCTCGAAGCCGCGGCTGAAGCCCAGACCGCCATCCAGGACGTAGGCGCTGACGAAAGCCGCGGTGCGGTAGCCAGCGTCGCGAAGCTGCTGGGCGAGGGTGTGGTAGGCCGGGTCGATGGGCAAGCCATTGAGCAGGTTGCCGTGTTCCCAGGGCGTGCGGCCGGTCATCATCGTCGTGTGGCTGGGGCCGGTCACCGGGATCTGGCTGAAGGCGTTGTCCATCAGCAGGCCCTGGGTCGCCAGCGCGTCGAAGTTCGGCGTCTGCACGTCGGTCCGGCCGTAGGCACCGAAGTAGTCGGCGCGCGAGGTGTCCATGGTGACCAGCAGGACGTTGGGAGCGTCGGCGGGTGGATCCTGGTGGCCGCGGGGCACGGAGCGCCGGCTAACGACGGCGTGGCCCACCATCAGCGAGAGGGACAGCAAGGCGATGGAGAAGACAAGGGCACGGCTGCGGATGAAGGCGACCCCAACGCAGATGACGGCGATGACCGCCACACCCAGGGCGAAGACCAAGGGGTTGCCGTGTAGTGGGGGTGCCTGGGTGAAGGGAGCGGGAGCCCGGAACCAGGCTTCACCCGCGTCCAGCAGGTAGGCGAACGAGAGGCCGACCTGGAGCCCCCCCGCCACGGGATGCTTCATGCCACGACCCAGGCGAGAACGCAGCAGCAACCAGGCCGCCAGGCCGCCCACGGCCCCAACCAGCGCCAGCGATCCGGCGTCGATGGCCGCGAGAAGGAGCGCGCGCCCCAGGTCCCGGGCCAGCGTGTCGGCCAGCACGGTTCGCAGGGTGTCGACCAGGCCGAAGAGCGCGCCCCCGAGCGCGGCGGCAGGCACGACGATCCCCGCCGAGACGCCTGTGCCTGAGGCGCCACCACCAGCGCGAGAGCTATCGACAGACACCATGCCTCCCTGGGTCGATGGTCCAATCACCGACGGGTCGGGCTAACCCGACACCGCGGTCGCGCGGTTGTGGCCCAGCGGGATCTGCGGTGCGGCTGCACAGGTGTTGCACGGGCGGGCCTCGGGGAAGGCTGGGATGGCGGCCCGGTACGCCAAACAATACTTGGAAGCGTCACGGAACCGTCGCGCAGGCAGGCGTGTCCCAGTTTGCGATGACAAGGCCGTGGCACTACAATCCGGCTTCTGGCACTACTCCGCGCCGCGGCCGTCTCGCGACCTGCCTCTGCTGCGTGCTCCACCCGCACGGCGCTCTGAACACCGAATCCACGCGATCTTCGCCCACTCTCATGAGGGGACGCACGATGCTTCCTCGCCCGTTCTGCCTGGCTCTTCTCGGCCTCCTTCTCCCGTCCACGGCCATGGCCTTGGACGCGGTGGTCCCGCCCCTCGTCGCCAAGGGCGTCGACCCGCTGGTCAACCTGAACCTGACCAGCCTGGTGTCCTCGGAAGCCGATTTCCTCGGAGTCTTCGACGAGGTCACCCAGCTCGACACCGCCCCCGCCGGGCTGACCGCCAGTTGCCTCTCCTCGACCAGTTGTCTCTACAAGATCGCCAAGGCCGCAGGAACGGACACAGTTCTGGCTGGCCAAGCGACGCTGGTGGGCCAGGACTACCAGTTCAAGCTGGTCTACTACAGCGTCAGCAAGAACCGGATCCTCCACACCAAGACCTTCAAGCTGCCGAACTCACCGGCAGAGATCGCCGACGGGATGGGCGGCCATGTGCGCGAGGTCGTGACGGGCTCGGCGCCGGCCGCGCCAGACTCCACCAAGCTCAACGGGTTTCAGGACGTGGACCTGTTCGCCGACGACGACTTTGAGACCGTCGCCCCGACGGCCGATGACTCGTCACGGCGGCTCCAGACGCCGACCAACGGCGATCAACAACTCGACGATCTGAGCTTCCTCGATGAAGAAGATGACGGCGGCGCCGCCGCCCTGGCCACAGAGAACGCCGCGCGCCGCCAAG
>JAADHA010000489.1:0-10962 GCA_013152105.1 Oligoflexia bacterium
TGTGGACCCCAAGGTCGCCTTGGCGCGCAGCCCCTTCGGAAGCTGAGCCCCCGCTGGAAGGCCGCGGTGTAATCGGTGCCGTCGGAGTTATACTGCCCCCGATGCGCATCACTCCTCTCGACATCATCCAGAAGCAGTTCACCGCGGCAGCCCGTCGGGGCTATGACGGCGAAGAAGTTCGCGAGTTCCTGGAAGAGGTTCGCGAGTCCCTCGAAGAGCTGCTCAAGGAGAACCAGCGCCTGCGCGAGACGGTTCAGCGTCGGGAACAGGAAATTGAGGAACTTCGGGGTGCCGAGGCGGACATCAGCGAGACGCTCCTCCTGGCTCGTCGGCTGACGGATGAACTCCAGCGCAGCTCGCGGCGGCAGGCCGATGTCCTGGTGGGCGAAGCCCGGTTGGAGGCCGAGCGGATCCTGTTGGCGGCCAGCGATGAACGCCGGACCTTGCAGCAAGAGATCATCGGCTTGCAGACCTCAAGGGTTCGGCTGATCGCTGATCTGCGCTCGGTGATCGAAGCGCACGGCTTGCTCCTGGACGAAATGCTGACCGCATCCCCGGCCGCTCGCTGAGCGAATTGTCGCCAGATCCGGTGCTGGATCATTCGTTACCGCCGCGGGCGCGTCTTGACCTCCACCTCCACACATCGCGTAGCGACGGTTGCCTGGATCCCCAGGAGTTGGTGCGGCGTGCGGCCAATGCTGGCCTGGATGTCGTCGCCCTGACCGATCACGACTGTGCGCCGACGCTGCCCCATGGCCATCACCGGGTCGGGGCTCGCACCATTCGAGTGATTCACGCGGCTGAAGTCTCGGGTTGTATCGCCGGGCGCGAGCTTCACATCCTGGTGTACTTTCCCGGCGCGATGCCGACCGTGTTCCGGCGACTGCTCGTCCGCCTCTGCCAGGCCCGCGCGGACCGCTACCAGCAGGCGGCCGATGCGCTGGGGCTCCCGGGAATTCCCGCGCCAGACGCGGCGGCCAGGGCGGGGGATCGGGCGCTGACCCGGGTCCATCTGTCTCGGGCGCTGGTGGCCGCCGGGCACGCCCGGAACGTGGCGGACGCCTTTCACCGCTTTACCGGCAGCCGCCTGGGCAAGGTCCCCCTGGTGAACTTTCAGGTGACGGCGGCGATCAGCCTGGCGCGGGAGGCCGGCGGGCTGAGTTCGTGGGCTCATCCCCCGCTCGACGCGGTCGACGCGCATCTTGGAACCCTGTTGGCTGCCGGTCTGGATGGGCTGGAGGCGGTTAGACCGGGACTGCGAGGGCGGGACCGCAGCACCTTGCAGCGCCTGGCTCACAAGCACCGGCTGTTCGTCACGGGGGGAAGCGACTACCATGGTTTTCCTTGGCAGCGAGCGGTGGGTCAGTGGTCCTTTCCCATGCGAGAGGCGCGCCCCTTTGTGCGCCGGCTGGGCCTGCTCGGCTGAGCAAGGGCCGCCGCTGCTTGCCGCGCCCGGTTCACGGCGGTACAACGACCCGGTACTCTCACCCCTTCGGAGCGTCCCATGGCCGACACCAACGAGTTCTTCAGTACCTACCTGCCTGAGAAGATCGCCGCGCAGCCCGACCTCAAGACCATGGGTGCGGTGTTCCAGTTCGATATCAAGAACGCGGGTAACTGGACGGTCCGCCTGGACGGCGAGGACACGGCGGGCGTCAGCGAGGGCACCGCGGATGACGCGAACTGCGTCATCACGACGGACAAGGACACCTGGGAGGGCATCATCGAGAACCCGGGCAAGGCCATGCAAGCCTTCATGATGGGCAAGCTCAAGGCCAGCAACATCGGCCTGGCGACCAAGCTGCAGCAGATCCTGGACTGAGGACGCGCGGGCCCGCTACAGGGCGCGCCGCCGCCGCCAGGTCCCGATGGCCATGCCGATGGTGATGCCGGGGACGACCAACAAGCACAGCAGCCACACGCCCAGGCTTTGGATGAAGTTCATGGTGAGGAGGCCGCTTCCCGCCCCGTTGGGCCGGATGCTGACCTGGTCGTCCTCGCCGACCATCCAGGCGATCGTGTTGAGCAGTAGGTCCTGGTTGTTGCCCTGCGGCAGCAGCTCGTTGACGGCAAAGTCCGAGTCTCCGAAGACCACGATCCGTCCACCCGCCTTGCGCGGGATGTCGGCGGTGGTCTTGTTCTGTGGGGCGAGGGGGACCGCGGTGGCCCCCGCGGCGTCGCTGCCCAGAGCGCGTGAGCCGACCGTGATGGCGGCCGGGTCGGTGACCTCGGCCAGGGCGATGAGGGGCACGTTTCCGACCGTGTCTCCGCCATCTGGCTTTGGTTCGGTCACCCCGTCGAGGGTGGTCTCGGCCCAGCCGTAGGGGCTGGTGCGGGCCAGCACGCTGACCTTGATCCCGGCCACCTCGGACCCGATACCCACCGAGCGGGCGACCCTGAAGAGCGCCATCCCCACGACGCCCTTGGTGATGTCGTGGGGCGAAAAGGACTCGGAGTCCAGCACCAGGTAGGTCGGATCACCACCGACGAGTTGGTACTTGGGGTTTGATTCGACCACGATGTCATCACCGACCCGGATCCCGTAGCGGTCCATGTCGGCCGCAAAGTCGGGCGCGTGGTTGGGATCGAGCAGCACCAGCAGCGCGCCTCCTCCCGCGACGTAGGCAGCCAGACGCTCGCGTTCGGGGGGCAGCAGGTCGGTCCGGGGATCGGCGACCAGCACGAGATCGCAGTCGTCGGGAACGCCGCCCTCGCGGAGCAGCTCCACGCTGCGCACGGTGTAGTTCTGGCCCTCGAGCTTTGAGACGGCCATCCCGAGGCCGTTGGGGCTTTGCTGGTCGCTGATGTCCAGCTCGCCGTGCCCCGAGATGGCGCAGACGGGGTGCTGCTTGCCCGAGGTGACTCGGATCAGGCCGTTGGTCAGGGCTTCTTCGCCGAAGTCGCTCTCCAGGCGCTGGGTGCTGTCGCCCACCTTGAGGACGACCGTCCCGGTGCTGCTGGTGATGTGATTCTGCTCGGCCGCGAGGGGTTCACGGACCGGGTCGTGAAGGACGAGCTGGATGTGGTCGCTGGCGTTGGTGTAGCCCTCGATCTGGTCGCGGAAGGCGGACTCTTCTGGCGAGCCCGCCAGGAAGAAGGCCAGGACGTCGACGTCCTGGTCCAGCCCGCCCAGGACCTTGAGGGTCTGTTCGGAGAGGGCGAAGCGCTGGCTGGCGGTGAGATCGACGCGGTCGTCGTAGCGGCTGGCCAACACATTGACCGCGACCGCGATGGCGCCCACCACGATGACCAACAGCGTCGCGTTGGTGTTGTGGCGCGTGCCGCGGGCCCGCAGAGTGTGCTGCAATTGGCCCCAGTCCAAGGCGACCCAGGTGGCGATCAAGGCCAGGGCGACCCCACCAGCGACGGCGTAGGGGGTCTGTATGGTGTCGACGAAGACGGCATAGGCCAGGAAGGCCAGGACGCCTGCCCCACCGATGAAGCCGAGGATCCAGCTCCAAGCTTTCATGATGGCCCCCTACTGCCAGCGCCAGGACTCGACCCGCTGCCAGGTGGCGAACAGGAAGAACCCGATGAAAGAGATGTAGTAGGCCACGTCCTTGGTGTGGAGCAGGCCCTTGGAGAGTTCTTCCTGGTGGGAGAGCATGCTGACATCGGCCAGGATCTGTCCCCAGGACGCGGGCGCCAGCGAGTCCGCCCAGGACAGCACCCACAGGGTCAGCAGGCCCCCGAAGCTGATGACCAGGGCGACGACCTGGCTCTCGGTGAAGGCGCTGGCCAGCATTCCCACGGCCAGGAAGCTGGCGGCCAGCAGGAAGCTGCCGGCGTAGTTGGCCGCCAGGACACCGGGGTCCGGGTCACCCAGCCAGTACATGATGAGGCTGTAGTGGAGGGTGGAGGCCATCATGACCACCAGAAAGCCCAAGGCCCCCAAGTACTTGCCGACGACGATCTGGCCGCTGCCGATGGGCGAGGAGAGCAGCATCTCCATGCTTCGCTGGCGCCGATCCTCGGCCAACAGTCGCATGGACAGGGCCGGGCAGATCAACAGGAAGATGATGGCCAGGTTGGTGAAGAAAGGCTGGATCACCCAGTCATTTACGCTGAGCTGATCCGTCATGTAGGGGTTCATGCCCGCCTGAGTGGCTTGTACCGAGTAGTCCGTGAGGATCAGGGCGAAGAAGACGCCCGTGACCAGGACGAAGCCACACAGGCACAGCCAGCCCATGGGCGTGTCGAAGTACTGGTGGAGTTCGCGGCGGGCGATGGCGAGGGTGACGCGCATCAGGCATCCGGCTGAGGTTTGGGGGTGGAGGAGGGGAATTGCGAACCGTCGCGGGTGTCGGGCTCAGAGTCAGCGGTGAGGCGCAGGTAGGCGTCCTCCAGGCCGTGCGCGGCGCCGAGTTCGATCAGCCCGAAGGGCACCGCGGCGGCGGCCAGGGCGGTCCGCAGGGAGTCGGGCGAGGCCGCGTCCTGCGTGGCCTCTACGCGGAAGACGCCGTTGGGTTCAGCGTGTACCGCGGCGACGCCGTTCACGGCGCACAAGGCGGCGTCGGCTTCGGCGCCAGGGTTCAGGACCCGAAGCCTGGCGGCCCCGCCTTGGGCCAGGTTTTCGATCCGGTCCTGGGCCACGATCCGGCCCTGGTGGATGATGATCACTCGTTCAGCGACGGCTTCGATCTCGCTGAGGACGTGCGTCGACAGGATGACCGTGCGGTCGCCGGCCGCCAGCTCGCGGAGCAGCTCGCGGAACGCGCTGGGCGGGGTCCAGGCCGCTGGTAGGCTCGTCCAGGATGAGTACATCGGGATCGTGGACCAGGGCCTGGGCCAGGCCGACCCGCTGGCGGTAGCCCTTGGAGAGGTGGTCGATGACCCGGTGGGCGACCGTCTCCAGGCCGACCATCCCGATGGCACGAGTGACCGCGGTCGCGACATCATCGACACCCTTGATGGTGGCGGCGAACGCGACGTAGTCCTGCACGGTCATGGTCGGGTAGACGGGCGGGAGCTCGGGAAGGTAGCCGACCCGTCGCTTGACGCCGCGTGGGTCTTCCAGGACATCAAGGCCATCGATCAGCGCGCGCCCCGCGGTCGCGCCGATGCAACCGCTGAGGATGCGCATGGTCGTCGTCTTTCCCGCACCATTTGGGCCCAGGAAACCGACGACTTCGCCGCGGTTCACCCGGAAGCTCACCTGTTGGACCGCGTGGAAGGTCCCGTAGCTCTTGTCCAGCGCGTCGACTTGGATCATGTGCTGCTGCTCCTTGCCAGGGATCTATCGGGTCGGCGCGGCGCGCGCGCGACGGCGATCATGTGCGTCAGCCGGCCCACGTCAGAGGGCGGGTGTGTACCTCCGGGCGGGTGGCGGACGCAAGCCCGCTCGTGCTGAGGGGGAGACCCGCGTTACGATGGTGGCCTCGAGGGGTTCCGCATGTTCCGCAATCACCTGTCCGGCATCCTGCCCACCCTGTTCCTTCTCGGCGCACCGCTGGCCTTGTCGGCGTGCTCATCGAAGTGGTCCGCTCAGGACAGCGACGGCGATGGATTCAGCATCGCCGATGGAGACTGCTGGGACAGCGTCGCTGGCCCGGATGGAACCGACATCTCGGGGGCGGACATCTACCCAGGCGCGGCCGAGACCTGGTACGACGGCTTCGATCAGGACTGCGCCAACGACGACGACTACGACGCGGACGCCGACGGCTATGTCCCGGACGCGGACCGGGGCCTGACGACCTATGGCGTGTCCGGCTCTGGCAGCCTGCCGGCCGGCGACTGTTGGGATGATCCCAGTGGGCTCCCGGCGGGTTGGGCCCAGGTGCCGGGCACAGCCCCGGTCTCGGCGGCGCAGACCTGGCCTGGCGCGGTGGATACCTGGTACGACGGTATCGACCAGGACTGTGGCGGAGAGGACGACTTCGACGCCGACAGCGATGGCTTTGACAGCTCGGATCAGGGCCAGGCGGACGGCAGCTACGGTGACGACTGCGATGACGGCCTGGCGGACATCAACCCTGGCGTGGTCGAGGTGTGCGACGATGTCGACAACGACTGCGACGGGCTGGTCGACAGCGCGGACGACAGCGTGGATCCCGCGTCGGTGCGGACCTGGTACGGGGACGGTGACAGCGACGGCTATGGCGCGGATGACGCCGTGCTCGAGTCTTGCGACCAGCCCGATGGCTATGTCGCCGATTCCGGTGACTGCAATGACGCCGATCCAGCGGTCAATCCCGGCGCCGACGAAGTGTGCAATGACGTCGACGACGACTGCAATGGCTCGGTGGATGAAGCGGCCAGCGACGCGCCAAGCTGGTATCCAGACAGCGACAGCGACACCTTCGGGACCGACAAAAAGGGCGCGGTCGCGGCGTGTACCCAGCCCGATGGCTACGTGGCCGATGCCACCGACTGTGACGATGGCAACGCCGCGGTCAACCCCGCCGCGGACGAACTGTGCAGTACCGTCGGGGTGGACGACAATTGCGACGGCACGGCCGATGAGAAAACCGCCGTCGACGCGTCCGTCTGGTACAGCGATATCGATGGCGACGGGTACGGCCTGGCGTCGCTGACGACGGAAGCTTGTGAAGAGCCGACGGCCTTCTCCGCTACCCCAGGCGACTGTGATGACACGAACTTCGATGTAAACCCTGGCGTGGACGAGCTGTGCAGCACGATCGGCGTGGACGACAACTGCAATGACCTGGTGGACGAGGCCAGCGCTGCGGACGCCGTTACCTTCTACCGAGACGCCGATGGCGACGGCTACGGCCTGTCCACGGACACGACCAGCGCCTGCGCCGCGCCTGATGGCTACGTCGACAACACGGGCGACTGTGACGACAACTGTGATGTCTGCTGGACTGGCGCCTCTGAAGTCTGCAATGACTACCTGGATAATGACTGCGACGGCACCGGCAATGACTGCGCCCTGGACCCGGCCATTGGCTTGGCCGACATCGGGATCAGCGTCGTCGGTGAGTCGACCGGCGACTGGGCGGGCTTTGCCCTGGCGTCGGGCGATGTGAACCAGGACGGCCAGGCGGACCTGCTGGTGGGCGCCATGTACGCCGGCTCGGGGGGCTACGCGGCCCTGATCCTCGGCCCGATCACGGCCTCGACTGATCTTAGCTCGGCGGCCTTCAAGGCCACCGGGGCGGCCACGGACGACCGCGCCGGGCGTGGCGTGGCGCTGGTGGATGCGGACGGCGACGGCTACGACGATGTTGTCGTCACGGCCCCGCACGTGACCAACTCGGCATCGTCCCAGGGGGCGGCCTATGTCGTCTACGGACCGGTCTCGGGCTCGCTCGACCTGGGCAGCGCGGACTGGACGCTCAGCGGGGCATCCAGCTACGACTACCTTGGGCGCGATGCCGCCGCCCTGGGCGATGTGGACGGCGATGATGTGGCCGACTTCGGCGTCAGTGGCACGCTGGTCGACCGGGCAAGTACGGATGACGGGGTGTTGCTTGTCTTCGCGTCGGCCGGGACCGGCAGCACCTCGGCCGAGACCGCAGCCACGGCGGTGCTGTATGGGGCTGCTTCGGGTGATCACTTTGGCTCTGATATGGACGCGGCGGGAGACCTCAACGGCGACGGCATCGACGAAGTGATCGTGGGCGCTCCCCGTGACGACACGGCGGGGTCGAACGCGGGTGCCAGCTTCCTCTTCCTGGGACCGGTCAGCGGAACGTACAGCTCGGCGGACGCGGACGCGACCTGGACGGGAGAGTCCAGCGGGGACTACTCGGGCGGGGCCGTGGCGGGCGGTGGCGATGTCGACGGTGACGGCACGATGGACCTGGTGATCGGCGCCTCGCAGCAGTCCTCCTCGGCGGTCGGTGCGGCCTACCTGGTGTTGGGTTCGGCTTCGCCTTCGGGTGGCAGCTTGGGCGACGCGGCGGCGATCGTGCGTGGGACCAGCGCTTCACAGCAGGTGGGCATCGACGTGGAGATCGTTGGCGATATCGACGGTGATGGCTCGGCTGAAATGGTGGTTGGGGCGGGCGATCGCGACGAGTGCAGCTCGACCAGCGCGGCGGGTGCGGCCTACCTCTTCTACGGCGGTCTGGCGGGCAGCCTCACCGAAGCGGACGCCGATGTGACCGTGACCGGTGACGCCACCGGCGATTGCGCTGGCGCGCGTATCCTGGGACCGCTCGACCTGACCGGTGATGGCTACCTGGATCTGGTGCTGGGGGTCCCGGGTGACCACACCCAGACCGGGGCTGCCTACGTGATTCCGGGGGTAGGGATGTAGGCCTGGACCCGTCGGGATCGCCGTGCCAGCGGGCGAGAAGACCTGGATCTGGTTGCGCTTTCTCGCGCCCCGTGGCTACACTGGGCATCCCTCCAAGGAAGGCCGAATGCTACGGTGGACCTCGCGACTGGCTCTGTTGGCTCCCCTGCTCTCTCCCTTGCTGGCTGCCTGCTCCAGCACCTGGTCCTATGTAGACCAGGACGGCGACGGGGTCTCCGTGGCCGACGGCGACTGCTGGGATGCCGTGGTGGGGCCACCTGGGACCGGGCTCTCGGGCGACCAGATCTTCCCTGGTGCCGCCGAAGTCTGGTACGACGGTTTTGATCAGGACTGCGCGGGGGACAGCGATTTCGACCAAGACGCCGATGGCTTCGTGCCGGATGCCTATGCCGCCCAGGCGGACGGCTTGGCTACCGGCGACTGCGACGACACGGCGGCCCAGGTCAACCCGGACGCGGCGGATGAGTTCTACGACGGAGTGGACACCGACTGTGCCGGAAATGACGACTTCGATCAGGACGGCGACGGTTACGTTTCGGACAGCTACGTGGGCCAGGCCACGGACTATGTGGATGGCTCGGGCGACCTTCCGGGCGGCGACTGCGACGACTTGCAGGGTTGGGTCAACCCCGCGGCGGCGGACGACTGGTACGACGGCGTAGATTCCAACTGCGCGGGTGATGACGACTACGACCAGGATGGCGACGGCTACGTGCCCTTGAAGTACGACGGGCTGGCCACGACCTATGTAGAGGGCTCGGGCAACCTCCCGGCCGGCGACTGCGACGACACGGACCCGGGTCGCGTGCCCGACGACACGGTCGATGTGATCTGGTACAACGGCTACGACGAGCGCTGCGACGAGAACGACGGCGACCAGGATGGCGACGGCTACTGGGACATGAACTACGCCGACAAGGTGGCGGCGTCGGGGACTGGCTACGACCCACTTCCCATCCCGACCGGCAAGGACGGGGACTGCTTCGATGACTTGGCTGATCGCCCGGACAGCGCGGACACGACCAATGACCTGGTGCCGATCAACGGTGGAAGCTTGTTGGATCCAGAGTCGATCTATCCGGGGGCAGATGACGACAGCTACGATGGCGTGGACGCGGACTGCGCGGGGGATAGCGACTTCGACAAGGACGGCGACAGCTACGACAGCGAGTGCGTCGTGCAGCGCGACGGCAGCCTTGGTAGCGACTGCATCGACAGCGACGATCCCGCGGACTGCGGCGATGACGATCCGGCCGCGCTCGGCGCCCTGGGCGTGTACCCCGGGGCTATTGACACCTGGTATGACGGCACGGATGCGAACTGCGACAACTTTGACGATTGGGATCAGGACTACGACCAGTACGTGCCCGATGGCTATGGCAGCGCGTACACGGGCACCTTCTCGGCGGGCGACTGCGATGACTTGGACGGTACGGTCAACCCCGGCGAGAGTGATAGCTGGTACGACGGGGAAGACACGAACTGCTCGGGGAATGACGACTATGACCAGGATGGGGACGGTTATGTGCCGGACATCTACGAAGGCCGAACGACGACCTATGTCAGCGGCAGTGGTGGGCTGCCCGCCAATGACTGTGACGACACCGACAGCGGCGTAAACCCCTCCCGGACCGATAGCTGGTACGATGGGGTGGACACAAATTGCTCGGGCAACGATGACTATGATCGGGACAGCGACGGCTACGTGCCCGATGCCTACGCCGGTCTGAGGACGACCTATGTCAGCGGCAGCGGTGGTCTGCCGGATAACGACTGCGATGACACTGACGGGGGTGTGAACCCTGGCGCGACCGATAGCTGGTACGACGGGGAAGACACGAACTGCTCAGGAAACGACGACTACGACCAGGACAGCGACGGCTACGTGCCCGATATCTACGCCGGACTGTCGACGACCTACGTCAGTGGCAGTGGCAGCTTGCCGGACAATGACTGTGACGACACTGTGGCCTCTGTCAACCCGGGGGGCACGGACACCTGGTACGACGGGGTGGACACGAACTGCTCGGGGAATGACGACTACGATCGGGACAGCGACGGTTATGTGCGTGACGCGGACGCGGGCAAGTCGACGACCTATGTCAGCGGCAGCGGTGGTCTGCCCTCCAATGACTGTGACGACACCGACAGCGGTGTGAATCCCGGCGAGAGTGATAGCTGGTACGACGGGGAAGACACGAACTGCTCGGGGAATGACGACTACGATCAGGACGGTGACGGCTACGTGCGGGACGCGGACGTGGGCAAGGCCACGACCTATGTCAGTGGCAGTGGCAGCTTGCCGGACAACGACTGCGATGACACGGACAGGGGTATCAATCCTGGTGCGACTGAGATCTGGTACGACGGCACGGACCAGGACTGCAACAGCTTGTCTGACTACGACGCCGATGTCGATGGCCAGGACAGCGATGCCTACAGCGGCACGGACTGCGACGACACCGACTCGTCCATCTACTCGGGAGCGCCCGACACCTGGTACGACGGCATCGACAGCGACTGCGCGGGCGACGACGACTACGACGCGGATATCGATGGGCAGGACAGCGATGCCTACAGCGGCACGGACTGCAACGACAACGCGTCCATCTACTTGGGCGCGCCCGACACCTGGTACGACGGTATCGACAGCGACTGCGCGGGCGACGACGACTACGACGCGGATATCGATGGGCAGGACAGCGATGCCTACAGCGGCACGGACTGCAACGACA
>JAADHA010000489.1:11018-13543 GCA_013152105.1 Oligoflexia bacterium
GGCGACGACGACTACGACGCGGACGTCGACGGCGATGACAGCTTGGCCGATGGCAGCGGCGGCGACTGCGATGACCACGATGCCACCGTGTCCAGCCTGTTGGCCGAGACCTGGTACAACGGGGTGGACAACGACTGCGCGGGCGGCTCGGACTACGACGCGGACGTCGACGGCGATGACAGCTTGGCCGATGGCAGCGGCGGCGACTGCGATGACCACGATGCCACTCGCTCCAGCCTGTTGACCGAGGTCGCTGGCGCGACGGGCAATGACGACGACTGCGACGAGTACATCGACGAGGACTTCATCAATCAGGGCGATCTGATCTTCTCGGAGATCATGATCGATGGCGTGGGAAGCAGCGAAGAAGAGTGGTTTGAACTGTATAATACATCTTCTTCGACTATCTACCTGGATGGCTGGGAGATGTTCGATGAGATGGGCAGTGGTACTAATTCCGTCTTCGTTTCGCCAGATGCCGGCCTGTCCATCGCGCCCTCGGACTACCTGGTGTTGTGCTTCAGCAACACGTATCTCGGCTCGCTCTGCGACTATGTCTATGCCTCCAACAGCTACGCCGACTCGATCTATGGAACGTCGGCAAACGGCAGCTTCAAGCTTGCCAACAGCGGTGGTACGATCAGTGTGTTCTTGGACGACGGGACATCATCGACCCCCGGACTGGTCGATGACATCACGGTGGCCGCGGGTACCTTCCCGATTACTGAAGGGTACAGCGCCGAACTCGGCTACGATGTCCTGGACGATACCAGCAACGACAGCGCCAGCAACTGGTGTGAAGCCATCTCCAGCTACTACAGTAGTCCCGGGCAGTACGGGACGCCGGGGACCATCAACGACTGCTTCATCGGTCCCTGATCCGGGCGCCGTTGGTTTCCGTCCTGGCCCCAGCCAACGATCCGCATCCCGGCTTGCGCTCAGGTCTTGCCGGGCGGTACACTGCGGCTCTCGCTTCGGAGGCCTGGATGCCTTGGTGGACTTCTCGATTGGCGCTGCTCGCCCTTCTGCTGGCTGGTTGCACCAGCAAGCTGTCCGACGTCGATCAGGATGGTGACGGCGTCTCGGTGGCCGACGGCGATTGCTGGGATTTCGTGGATGGGCCGGCGGGGACGGGCTTGTCGGGCGACCAGATCTACCCTGGCGCGGTGGAGACCTGGTACGACGGCTTCGACCAGGACTGCGCGGGGGACAGCGACTACGACCAGGACGCCGATGGCTTTGTGCCGGACGCCTACTCGGCCCAGGCCGACGGATTGCCGGCCGGCGACTGCGACGACACCGCGGCCCAGGTCAACCCTGACGCGGCGGACGAGTTCTACGATGGCGTGGACTCGGACTGTGCCGGGAACGATGACTTCGACCAAGACGGGGACGGCTACGTCTCGGACAGCGATGCCGGGCAAGCCACCCAGTACGTCGAGGGCTCGGGCGAACTCCCAGGCGGCGACTGCGACGATCTTGATGGCGGGGTCAACCCGGCCGCCGTGGACGACTGGTATGACGGTGTCGACACCGATTGTGCCGGCAATGACGACTACGATCAAGACGGCGATGGCTATGTGCCCCTGGCCTATGACGGCCTGACGACGACCTACGTGGAGGGCTCGGGCAAGCTCCCGGGTGGCGACTGCGACGACACGGACGCGGGTCGCGCGCCCGACGACACGATCGATGTGATCTGGTACAACGGCTATGACGAGCGCTGCGATGAGAACGACGGGGACCAGGACGGGGACGGCTACTGGGACGCGAATTATGCCGCCAAGGTCGCGGATTCGGGCTCGGGCTACGATCCGCTGAGCATTCCAGATGGCAAGGACGGGGACTGCTTCGACGACCTGGCCGACCGCCCGGACAGCGCGGACACGACCAACGACCTGGTGCCGATCAACGGCGGAAGCCTGTTGGATCCAGAGTCGATCCATCCGGGGGCGGATGACGACAGCTACGACGGCGTGGACGCGGACTGCGCGGGTGATAGCGACTTCGACAAGGACGGCGACAGCTACGACAGCGAGTGTGTTCAGCAGCGCGACGGCAGCTTTGGTAGCGACTGCCTCGACAGCGATGATCCCGCGGACTGCGGCGATGACGATCCGGCCGCGCTTGGCCCCCTTGGGGTGTACCCCGGAGCTATTGATGCCTGGTACGATGGCACGGATGCGAACTGCGACAACTACGATGACTGGGATCAGGACTACGACCAGTACGTGCCCGATGGCTATGAAGGCGTGTACACGGGCACCTTCTCGGCGGGCGACTGCGATGACTTGGATGGCACGGTCAACCCCGGCGAGACAGACCGCTGGTACGACGGTATCGACAGCGACTGCGCGGGCGACGACGACTACGACGCGGACGTCGACGGCGATGACAGCGATGCCCATGGCGGCGGCGACTGCGAAGACACCGACTCCTCCATCTACTCGGGCGCGCCCGACACCTGGTACGACGGCATCGACAGCGATTGTGCGGGCGACGACGACTACGACGCGGACGTCGAC
>JAADHA010000489.1:13606-18218 GCA_013152105.1 Oligoflexia bacterium
CGGCGCGACGGGCAATGACGATGATTGCGACGAGTACATCGACGAGGACTTCATCAACCAGGGCGATCTGATCTTCTCGGAGATCATGATCGATGGGGTTGGAATCATCGAAGAAGAAGAGTGGTTTGAACTGTATAATACATCTTCATCGACCATCTACCTGGATGGCTGGCAGATGGTCGACGAAGTGGGCGTTGGTACTCGTAGCCTCTTCGTCTCGCCTGACGCCGGCCTGTCCATCGCGCCCTCGGACTACCTGGTATTTTGCTCCAGCAACACGTACCTCGGCTCGCGCTGCGACTATGTCTATGGCTCCAACAGCTACGCCAACTCGATCTACGGAGTGTCCGCAAGCGGCATCTTCAGGCTTGCCAACAGCGGTGGTACCATCAGCGTATTCTTGGGCGACGGGACATCATCGACCCCCGGACTGGTGGACGACATCACGGCGGACCCGGGCACCTTCCCGATTACTGAAGCGTACAGCGCCGAGCTCGGTAACGATGTCCTGGACGATGCCAGCAACGACAGCGCCAGCAACTGGTGCGAAGCCATGTCCATCTACAGCTACGGTAGTCCCAATGAGTTTGGCACGCCGCAATTTGTGAATGACTGCTACGTCGGGCGCTGATCCGGCCGAGGGCGTGGCCAGGCCCTTGAGTAGCATGCCGCTCAGTAACACTGCCCCGGTGCGAAGGCGGGCAGCTTGGTCACGACGGTGATCACGAAGCTGGCGACCACCAGCCCGATCAGGATGAGGGCGCCGATCTGGACCAGTCGGGTCTCGCGCTGGCGGTCCTTGTAGGGCATCACCAGGCCCAGCAGCAGGCCGGTCAGAAAGCCCCCGACGTGACCGACGTTGTTCACGCCCGGCATGGCCATGCCCAGAAAGAACATCAGCCCCGCCCAGTAGAGCATCTCGCGGCGGAGTGCCGCCGCGGCGCTTGCCGAAGACCAGCAGCGCCCCCATCAGTCCGAAGACCGCACCCGATGCACCGATGGTCGGTGCGCCGCTGTACAGGTCGGAGAGCAGGAAGCAGCCGACCCCGGACAGCAGGTAGATGACGACGAAGCGCGCCGGACCGAATTCCTGGATGGTGCGAGGCGCCAGGCTGCGGACCCACATCATATTGAAGCCGATGTGGAGCAGGCCGCCATGCAGGAAGATGGCGGTCAGCAGGGTCCACCAGCGCCCCTGGGACAGGGCCCAGCCGCTGGTGGTGCCGAGCATGTCCAGCGCTGTGCCGCTGGGGCTGGCGAAGCTCAGGTCGATCCCGGTGTGGACACAGGTGGGGTCCGCGACCAGGGCCACGCCATAGACCAGCACACAGGTGCCGATGACCATGGTGGACAGGTCCAGGTGGTCACGGAAGAGCGCGTGTAGACCGGGCGCGAAGCCGAACAAGGCGGGGGCCGCTGCCCCGCAGTGAGGGCAGCGTTTCTCTTTCACGCTGATGAGCTGGCGGCAGGAGCTGCACAGCACCGCGCCGGACTTTTTTCGTGCCATCTTCAGCGCCGCCGTCTGCCGGCGAGGGCCAGCAGTCCGGGCAGCAGCACCAGCAGTCCGGTGCCCAGGGTGCCGGTCGTGGCGCAGCCGCCCGCGTCGACCCGGGCGCCGATGCCGGGGTCGACGACGATGACGTCCACGGTGTCCGGGTCGCTGTCCTGGAGGCCGTCGTTGACGATGAGCTGGAAGGTATAGGTGCCCGAGTCGGTGATATCGAATTCAGGGTTCGACGTGTCGGCGGCCTGGAGTTGGACGCTGGGTCCGTGGGTCTGTTCCCAGGCGAAGCTCAGGTCGTAGCCTTCGGGATCATAGGAAGCGCTGCCGTCGAGGATGATCCGCTCTTCGGGGTACGCCAGGAAGGATGCGCCGGCCCGTGCCACGGGCGGTTCATCGGCGTGGGCGGGGGACGCCAGGGCGGCGAGCAGGGCGAGAGCGGTCACAGCGAGCCCGGGAACTGGAGGGGGGAGGTGGCGGCAGGAGTAGTTGCCGCAATATGCCTTCGCCAGAGTCGTATCCAGGCGCGCCGCCTCGCGGCGAAGCGTGGTACCAAGAAGCGGGCCATAAGGGCCTGCAGCGTTCCCTCTCCGCAGCACGCGGACGACATCTACCGGAGCTCCTCCATGGGTTTCTTCGATCGACTGGCAAATGTCTGGAAGGGCTTCTTGAGCCTGTGGATCTCGGACATCGAGAACAAGAACCCCGAAGCGGTCTATGAGTCCGCCATCGAAGAACGCATCAAGAAGCACCGCGAACTGAAAAAGGCGGTCAGCGGAATCGTGTACCTGCGCAACAAGACGCAGACCGAGCTCGCCGCCAAGGAAAAGGAAATGGGCGAGATCAACGTCCAGATCCCCGTCGCGGTGGAAGAAGGCGAAGACGAAGCGGCCCTGGTGCTGATCGAACGTCGCGACGTGCTCACGGCCAACATCGCGGATCTTCGTGCCGAGTTGACCAAGGTCAGCGCCCAGGCCGACGACGCCAAGCAAGGCCTGATCGCCTTCCAGTCCGAGATCGAGAAACTCAAGCGCGAGAAGGACGAAATGCTCGCCAAGCGCGCCAACGCCGAAGCCCGCATCCAGATCCGCGAGACCTTGGACGGGCTGTCCACGGACGCCGACATCAAGGCCCTTGACAATGTGCGCGAGAGCATCGACAAACTTCAGGCTGAAGCGGATGTGTCCAGCGAGATCGGCGAAGAGTCGCTCGATTCCAAGCTCAAGAAGATCAAGACCAAGGCGGCCAGCGCCTCGGCCCGCTCCAAGCTCGAAGAGATGAAGAGACAGATGGCCGCGAAGAAGAAGATGGCGGCGACCGAGGTGGCAGCGGGCGTCAAGAAGACGATGTAGCGCATGACTGCGGTGCCGGATCGTGCCCAGCGCTGGTGGGACGCGCTGGATGATCGCCAGCGGCGCCACGGGACGGTGCTGGCCTTCATCTGTGTGGCCTATCTGGTCCACTACCTGGTCTTCTGCATCGGCCAGCCCTTCTTCATTGAAGACGCGGGCATCACGTTTGCCTATGCCCGCAATTTCGTGCACGGCGAGGGCTTCGCCACCTACGCGGGCGGCGAGCGGGTCGAGGGCTTCAGCAACCCGCTGTGGACCTTCCTCATCGCCGGCTTCTATGCCCTTGGTGTGCCGGGCTGGGTCAGCAGCAAGCTCTTGGGCGCCGTCTTTGGCGTGATGACCCTGCCGCTCTGCTACGCCGTGACCCGGCGCGCCCTGGCTCCGATGGCCTGGAAGCCCGCCGAGGGCTCAACGTCTCGTCCCACCGACGCCCTCGCCCTGTTGGCCCCCGCAGCCCTGGCCTTGTCGCCGCAGATCGTGATCTGGAACGCGTCGGGCTTGGAGAACTCCCTGTTTGGCCTGCTGTTGATCGCTGGCCTGTGGCGCCTCTGCGTGGAGCACGAACAGGACGCCGCTGGATCGCCGACTCGACCCTGGGCGGCGGTGCTCTTCTTCCTGCTCACCATGACTCGACCCGATGGGCTGATGTACGCGGCCGTGGGCTTGTCGGCGCGGCTGATGTCGGCGGTGGCCACGCGTCGCTATCGAGGCTTCCTGCTCAGCCTGCTGGCCTTTGCGGTCCCACTGCTGGCCTTCAACGGCTGGCGCTACTGGTATTTCGGCTGGCTCTTCCCCAACACCTACTACGCCAAGCTGGGCACAGGCACGACGTTTCAGCCCTTTGGCTGGAACGTGCGCGGGTGGAAGCAGATCATCAACTACTTCAAGACCCATGGCCTGGTCTACGCGCTCCCGCTCCTGCCGATCGCGCTGACCGGTCTGCGAGGATGGCGGCGCTGGCTGAGCTTTCTGCTCATCGCCTGGCTCAGCCTGGCGGTGTTGTGGAATGGCCGAGATGGCCTGTCACAGCTCCCGGCCGTGCTGCACCTGTTGTCGCCCTTGTGGGTTCAGGTCCGGGTCTGGTCTTTGCTGGTCGGGGCCATCGTGGTGGGTCTGGCCAACTTCGGTCGTAAGGGCTGGCTCCCCCGTGGGGTCCTGTGGGCTGCGTTCTGCGGAGGGATCTTCTTCGTCGTCTACAGCGGCAATGACTGGATGAAGGCCTGGCGCTGGTTCAACCTCATCGGCTTCTCGATGTTCCCGCTGCTGGTGATCGGTCTGGCTGAGCTTCTCGATGGCTTGCCCTTTCTGGACAAGACCTTGCGGGTGCGGCGACTGTCCGGGTCGTGGGCCGGGCTGGCGCTGCCATCATGGGTGTTGCTCGTGGCACCGCTGACGGTCGCCTTCAGCGTGGTCGAGCTGGGCCGCACGGCCCGTTTCGTCGAGAACCCCGAGACCAGCACCCGCGATATCCGCCGGCGTGTCGACTACATGAAGTGGGTGCAACAGCGCCTGGATGCCGACTTCATCACGCTGCTCGATGTGGACATGGGCGCCAATATGTACTTCACGGACTGGCGCATCCTGGACATCGCCGGGTTGGTCGAGGTCCCCATCGCGCGCCATCGCAAGTACGACAAGGCCTTCGTGCGCGAGTACATCTTCCGAGAAGAACAGCCGGACTTCGCGCATGTCCACAGTAGCTGGGCGCGGACCAGCAAGATCAACACCTACCCCGAGTGGAAGCGCGGCTACCTGGAGA
>JAADHA010000336.1 GCA_013152105.1 Oligoflexia bacterium
ACAGAAGCCGCCAACCGGCCCCAGTCCTCACACATCAAACCGAACCCCAGGGGCAGAAACGCTGGGCGACGGGGAGCACAGACGTCTCGGGCCCGGACGTAGCTCACAGGCCCTACTGGCGCTGAATCGGGGGACGCCCGCGCTCCCTGTCTGCTACGCCGTCGGAACCGCGGTGCAAGTTCTACGGTCTCTTCGACGTAGACATCGTGCGGCCACCGCTCCAGGCTGGAGCCGCGCCCCTGCCGCGAGGTACCCATGACCCGCTCCATCGCCGCCGCTGCCCTGAGCTTTCTCGCCACTGCCTGTGGGTCCTACGCGGTCGAGCCCGGCTTCGATGCGGACCAGGCCCAGACGCCGATCAGCGGTGGCGGCGAGCTGGTCGTCGATCTGGCCGACGGGACCCCCCTGGAAGAAGCGCGTGCCCTGACCGGCCTGGACCTGCGCTGGGCGACACCGCGTAGCGAAGATGAAGCCCTCGCCGTAGTCGACGTCGATGACCTGGCAGCCCAGGTGAACCGCCTTGAAGACCTCGACCAGATCGAAGCTGTCGAGCCATCCCTCGAATACCATACGACGGGTCTGCTCCCCACGCTGCGCTACCCCGATGATCCCCTGTACGACCAGCAGTGGAACCTGCGTCAGATCAACGCGCCGGCTGGTTGGCGAGCCGGTGGGGGGCACGGAGTCACCGTCGCGGTGATCGACACGGGCGTGAGCAAGGTCGCCGACCTGGCCGGCACGACGGTGCTGACCGGCGCCAGCTTCGTGCCGGGGGCTCGCAGCGCTGCCGACGACAACGGCCACGGGACCCACGTCGCCGGCACGATCGCCCAGACCACCAACAACGGCCTGGGTGTGGCTGGGGTCGCCCCGGGCGCCCGTATCTTGCCGCTCAAGGCGCTCTCCGGCGCCGGCTTCGGCAAGAGCGAGTGGATCGCCAGCGCCATCGACGAGGCGGTCGACCAGGGCGCCGACATCATCAACCTCTCACTGGGCGGTCCCCAGTCCAAGGTCATCCAGGTCGCAGTGGAGAAAGCCGCGGCGAAAGGGCTCATCGTGGTGGCCGCAGCCGGGAATACCGGCCAGCAGGGCGTGGGCTGGCCCGCACGCAGCCCGGGCGTCATCGGGGTCAGCGCCACGAACCCCAGCGACGGGCTGGCCTTCTACAGCAGTTGGGGCAAAGGCGTGGACATCTCCGCTCCTGGCGGCGACAAGCGCCAGGCTGGCGGAGGGATCACCCAGGACACCATCGACAGCGGGCCAGACGGTCACGCCTTCAAGGAATTCCAGGGCACCAGCATGGCCACCCCCCACGTCGCCGGCGCCGCCGCGGTGCTGCTGGCGGCTGGCGCGGGATCGCCCACCGAGGTTCGCGACCTGCTCTACCGCAGCGCCCGCGACCTCGGCGATCCGGGCAAGGACACGCGCTTCGGGCACGGGCGGCTCGACCTGGGACGGGCCGTATCCATGCTCTACCTCCGCGAACACGGCCTGCTGGCCGCGCTCGGCGCCGTCGTCGCCCTGGTGCTGACCAGCCTGGGCGGAATGCGCCGTCGTGGGCTGGTCGCCTTCACCGCGGCGCTCGTCGCCGGTGGCCTGTTCTTCCTGCCCTTGCTGCCGATCCCGCCATCTACCTGGCTGACCGCGCTCTCGCGGCCCTTCCTGCTCTTGCCCGGCGCCTTCGTGGGGCCACGCCTGGCCGCCAACCCCCTGTGGCTCTCAGCCCTGGTGCCCGTCCTGCTCACCGTGGTGATCGGGCCCACTCGCACGCTGGGCTGGCTCGCCGCTGGCGTCTGCGCGGGCGTGGGCGTCCACATGCTGGTCGGCGCCTACACCGCCGGTCTCTCGCCCACCTTCATGCCCGGCCTCGGCGGCCAGGTCTGGCTGGGTCTCAACGGCAGCCTCTCGCTGCTCTGCGTGGTGGCCATCGCCGGTCTGGATCGACTGCGGCAGCGCCACCAAAACTAGCACCCCTCCCCCGGAGTCCCCATGAGATCCCCTGGCTACACCGGCACCCTTCAGCGCGTCGACCTGGGCACAGGCACCTGGGTTCTAGTCGATGACGCCGGCACCCGCTGGCAGCTCAACGGCAAGATCCCCCAGGAGCTGGTTGGACAGCGGGTGACGGTCCATGCCAGCCCCAGCAGCGCCCAGTCCTTTGGCATGGCCGGCCCGACCCTGCGGGTTCACCGGATCCAGGCCATCAAGGGATGCTGATGGTGAAGCTGTCTTCGTACACAACGCCCGGCCAGGGACCCGCGTAGTCCGGGTCGTAGCAGTCGTGATCAGGACAAGCCGAATAGCAGAAGCCATCCACCCCGGACTGGCGATTGGACATGCCGAAGTGCAATTGGAGCGCGCTCAGCGACGTGTCACAGTAGTTGTAGTCGGTCACCACCACGCGGATCTCTTGACCGAGCTCGGCCGTCAGCGTCACCGGAGGGTGCGTGTCCTGGGTGTGGTTGGTGTCCGCATAGACCAGGACGTCGTCCAGGTAGATGTTGATGTCGTCGTCGACTTCCCACCAGTCATAGAGGGTGTCGCCCCCGGAGAGCACATATTCGATCGGATCGGCGGGGTCCCAGACCACCACATCCACGCTGTCCTCGCCGATGCTGCCCTGGGTGTCGAGGCAACGCAGCAGCACGTTGACATCACCCACCGGCAAGCCGGTGCTGTCGATGCTGATATTGCCTGAGCTGTCGGGGCTGCCCGTGCCGATGGGGATGAGGCCCGCATAGGCCAGGCAGACCAGAGAGGTGGGGTCGTCTTCCTCGTCGTAGGCCACACCTTGGATGGTAACGGTGTCGTCCGTGAGGAAATAGTCGCCCCAGTCCGGGTCAGTCAGAGACACCACTGGCGACGCGTTTCCCGTCGGGTCATCCGCCGAGTTCCCCAGAAGCTGAACCGAGGCTTCGTGCGAGTGGGGGTCGTCGCTGGTGAGGGTCAGCTCGCCATTGGTCTCGGATGTGCTGGTCGGCGAGAAGGTCACGACCAGGTCCACCGACACACCCGCGGGGAGATCGTAGGGCAGGCCCACCGCGCTGGGGAGGGTCCAGGTGTAGACGCCAGTGAGATCGTCGGGCACCGCGATGTCCGAGAGGGTCAAGGTACCGGTACCCTGGGCCGAGACCGTGACCGAGAGCGAGGCGCTGTCCCCCGCCGCCACCTTGCCAAACCACAGCACGTCCGGGTCCAGGTCGATGGCGGGCTCGACGCCAAAGCCAGCCAGGTCGATGTTGGCGATGGCCGCCGAGGGGTCGTTGGTCCCAAGCTGCACCCGGCCGTAGTCCTGGCCCACGATGTCCGGCACATAGCGCACACTGAGTTCGGCTTCTTCACCCTTGTCGATGGTGAAGCTGGTCAGGTCCATGAAGGTGAAGTCGGCCGAGGTGGTGCCATCCAGATCAGCGCTGTCGATGGTCAGGGGACCATCCCCGGTGTTCTTGACCAGGATCCCGATGGTCGACTGGTTGCCGACGATGACCTCGCCAAAGTCGATGGTCTCGGATGAGAGTTCCACGGTGGGCTGACCGATCGTCACGCCGTAGTCAGTGCAAGCCAGGCCGAGCGGGGAGGACCCTGCGAGGATGCATAGCGAAACGCCAAAGAACCGGCGGTTCAACCTGATAGATGGCGCGAGACTGGTCCGGGACACAGCTACCTCTGGGCGTTCCCGGAGCGACTGGTCTCCGGGGTCGAGCGTGATCGTTGCACACACGGTAGCGATCCGCACCCGCCGGACGCAGATGTGCACGCAGACGTCACCCGCCCAGTCTATCACCAGGCTTGGGAACAGCCCGGCCTATTGCCCGTTTCGGATCGCCACGCTGACGACGGTCTTGTCGTCGCCCCCCATATTGGACGTGATCCCCCACCTGGGCGGGGTCGGGACCTGGTAGTCGCCGCAGCGGCCCTTCATCTGGCGGAAGATCTCCAGCACCTGCTTCACGCCCGTCGCGCCCACAGGGTGGCCGAAGCCGACCAGACCACCGCCCGTGTTCACCGGCAGCTTGCCGTCGATGGCCGTGACACCGTCGGCACAGACCGCGGCGGCGTCTTCCTTGGAGCAGATGCCCAGGGCGTCGTAGGACAACAGCTCGGTGATGGTGAAGCAGTCATGGACCTCGGCCACACCGACATCCTTCACGCTGATCCCTGCGTCGACATAGGCCCGCTGGACCGCCATCTTCACGGTGCTCAGCTCGGTCGGATCGCCGTCCTCGAACAGGCTGGACACGGCGTGGCCTCGGCCCACGATCTCGACCGCATCGGCTTCTGTCAGACCCAGCGCCTTCAAGCCGTCCAGGCTGACCAGGATCATGGCGCTGGCCCCGTCGCTGACCTGGGAGCAGTCGCTGACCTTGAGCCAGGGGTGCAATTCTTCGTTGGAGAGGAAGGCCGGGTTGCCGTCCCCCGCGGCGCGGGCCCAGTCGTAGGTGATGTGCTTGGCCACCATGTGGGCCTTGGGGTTCTTGTTGGCGTTGCTGTAGGCCTTCACAGCGAAGTGCCCCAGGTCATCATGGGACAGACCCCAGGCTTCGTGGGCGGCCTTGATGCGCAGCGCGAACAAGGCCGGGAAGGTAAATTCATCAATGCCCCGCTGCCGACCATAGTCCGCGGCGCGAGCGAGGTAGTCCGCGCCCACACGCGCCGACTGGGTCGTCTGGACTTCGGCGCCCGCCACCAGGACGGTGTTGGCCCCCGCCGCGATGGCGTCGACACCAGCCATGACCGCCAGGCCACCGCTGGCACAGGCGGCCTCCAAGCGCGCCGCCGGCTTGCCGGAGAACGCGGGGTTGGTCCCAACCAGCGCGCTGCCCAGGTGACCCTGGTTCACGAACAGCTCGGCGACGAAGTTTCCGATGTAGAGCCGGTCGACCGTCGCCGGGTCCACGCCGGTGTCGGCCAAGGTTCCATCCACCGCCTGCTGGATCAGCTCTGGCAAGGTGGGGTTTTCACGCTTTCCAAAGTCGGGGTGCCGCTTCCAGATGAAGTCAGGGTGTCCCTTGCCGATGAACTTGGTGTGGGCACCACCGACGACGAAGACGCGACGAGACAGGGCCATGAAAACCTCCAGAGTGGTCGCATCTTGGCGGCCGTTGTGGTGCGGATGAGTGGTGCGGATGAACTGGGCGAGGGCGCCCGCTCGCAGGGCTCGCCTCAGGAGAGGCAAGAGGCTTGGTTATGCGCGCACCACCGCCAGGGCAAGGGCGGTTGACACAGGCGCACAGCGGCACCGGCAGCGGCACCGGCAGCGACCGGGTTAGGGCAGCACGCATGACTTCGCCGCGTCTCGGCTCCGTTCCCGTCACGACCAACGTGTCCTTGGTCTTCGTCTTGGCGCGTGAACTGCCCCTGAGCCCCGCGGAACACGATGTCGTGATGGATGTTCAGGCACGGGGGCAGCGTCGACGCTGGCGACGGGTCCAAGATCTGGACATCGCCGGCCTAGACGGCTTCGGCAGGCACCGCGTGGTGGCGCGGATCAGGCTTCTCAGCCCCGATCTGGACTTGGTTGATCTTCCCCGAGTCGCCGAACTGTTGGACGAACTGGACGCCGCGGTCCCCGCCGGAAAGCTGAGTGCTCGGGATCCCCTGGCCTTGTTCGGCCGGCGCGGCGGCCACGTGAGCTGGGACGGTCACCACCTGCTGCCAGCCCTGCCCGCAGGCTGGCATGAACCTGCTTGCTGTCGCCTGCAAGGCACGGACCAAGCCCCCAATCCCGGCGTCGTCATCCCACCGCCAGCCACCGAAGCCGAGCTGGCGGACATGCTCGAGCTCGTCGACCTGGACGGCGCGTCCCCCTCTGCGCTGACGGCCGGCGCGGCAGGAGCCCTCCGTCACCTTCCCGCGGTGCGTGCAGCCCTGTTCGGAGGTACCCGGCCCGGTGGCGCCTGCCGGGTCTTCGCGGCGCTGGCCGAGCGGGGGCTGGCAGACCGCGACGCACTGATTCAGGGGGCGCGCGCCGTCCTGGCGGACGGAGATGCCCGGGAACGCGCCTCGGCACAGACCCTGCTCACCAGCCTGGGGGCC
>JAADHA010000434.1 GCA_013152105.1 Oligoflexia bacterium
GCGCAGCCACAGCCTGCGCCGCTGCTCGCGTCTCCGCTGTCCGCGCCGCTGGTCGGGCCCGTGTCGCTTGGCGTGCTGGCGCTGTCCGAGTCGCAGGCATCGCCCGAGCCGTCTCCGTCCGAGTCGGTCTGGTCGTTGGCCACCTTCACGCAGTTGTCGCAGGCGTCTCCGTAGCCGTCCCCGTCGCGGTCGGACTGGTCGTCGGCGTAGTCTGGGCAGACGTCGCAGACATCGTCGATACCGTCCTTGTCGCGGTCGCTGCCCGTGTTCGGGTCGTCCGGGCAGTTGTCACAGGCATCGCCGATGCCATCTTCGTCTCGATCGGACTGGTCATCCGCCAGGTCCGGGCAGACGTCGCAGGCGTCGCCCGCGCCGTCGCTGTCCCCGTCCGCCTGGTCGTCGGCTAGCGCGGGACAGACATCGCAGGCATCGCCCACTCCGTCGCCGTCGGTGTCTGCCTGGTCTGCATTGGACGTGTCGGGGCAGTTGTCGTCCAGGTCGGGCACCCCGTCATCATCGCCGTCGGTCAGGGTGGAGCAGCTCTCTCCGTCCAGCACGACCAGGCCGTAGTTGTAGTCAGCGAGGAGCACGTCGGGACAGCCGTCCCCGTTGACGTCTCCCGCGGCGAGGCCCTGCATGGCGTAGTGACTGGCGTAGGGGATGCTGGAGCGATCCTCTGGTGCCAGGCCGCTGCTGTCCTGCAGGTAGATGCCGACGGCCAGCCACCCGCCGTGGGCCGTGACGATGTCGGGGTAGCCGTTGAGGTCCAGGTCGGTGACGAGCACCGGCTCGGGGATGTCATAGGTCGAGATCGTGGTCGGACCGGTGAGGTTGCCCGTGGCGTCCTGCTCGAAGATGTAGAGGTCGACCGGGCTGTTGCCCCAGCCGGACACGACCACGTCGTCCAGGCCGTCGCCGTTCAGGTCTCCCGCCCCCATGCCGTTGGCCAGTTCGCCGGTCGAGAACGTGCCCGCGGCGGCAGCGAAGCCACCGCTGCTGTCGCCATCGTAGACGGAGAGCTCGGGCGAGCTGATCTGGTCGACGGCCAGGTCGATGTACCCATCGCCGTTCAGGTCGGCCAGATCAGCGTCCTGGGCCATGCCGGCGACGGTGACCGGGGTCCCCAGGGTGCCGGTGCCGTCGCCGGGGAAGATGTCGGCGGCCATGCTGCTGCCGGATGCGATCACGTCGAGGTGGCCATCGCCGTCCAGGTCCATGCACTGCACGACAACCGAGCGATCACCGGTGTACTCCGTGTAGGGCAGCAGGCCCCCCGCGCCGTCGGCCAGCAGCACCGAGACGCCGGTGTCGGTCCCGACCACGATGTCCTGCGCGCCGTCCTCGTCCAGGTCGCAGGTCGTGAGCCCGGCCGTGCTGGCGTAGGTGTCGGCCGTGAAGGGGGCCGAGATCAGCAGGTTCAGCGTGCCGTCGCTGTCTTGATCGTAGATGAAGACGTGGCCGTCATTGTCGGGGTCGAAGTAGTAGGTCGTCGCCAGCACGATCTCGTTGTGACCGTCATCGGTGACGTCGCCCACTGCGACACTCTCCGGCCAGCTTCCCGGATCGGACGTGGTGTAGGAGGCGAGGTAGTAGCCCTTCGAGCTGGTAGGGGGAGCCGGCGGTTCGGCAGTCGGGGCCGGCCCCGCAGCCGGGGTGAAGGTGCCGTCGGTGCGCGCCAGCCACCCGCTGCCCGTCCAGCGGTAGTCGATGGGCGCGGACGGGGTCCCCACGTCGCGACCATACAGGTCCTTGGGACCCGCGAGCGCCACCGAGCCCAGAATCAGCCACAGCATGAAACCTCCTACACAACATGCCCGGCGGTAGCCTACCAGCAGTCCGCTCCCAGATACAACGCCGCAGCGTGACGGCCTCCCGAGACGAGCCTGCACTGCGCCAGCGACCAGGAAGCGGGTTCACGGATGCCCGCCGAGACGCTGATCCAAGGCCGCCACCGCTGGCGCGTCGTGGTGCGCGGACATCGCCTGCTCGAATCCCAACCCCAGGAACTGCGCTGGGGTCGGAGGCTCTTGCCTCGCCATCTCCATCTCCATCAGGAAGTCCCCCTCGGGCGGGATGCTCACCTGGGAGTGGGCGCACAGCATCAGCCGAAGCAGCGTGGTCCCCAACCGCTGCGCACCGACAATGGAGATTGGCTGCTCGTCGATGTTCGGGCGGTGGCACGGCTCGGCACCAGGCGGGTCAAGGGATGGGACCGAAGCGATAGGGGTGGTCAGCGAGCAGTGCGCGCGCCCGCAACGCGGCGTCCTCTGGCGGTAGCGGCCCCTCGATCCGGTCTTCGCGCCGGTCGTCGAGCTGTTCGCCGGCGAGCCGCCCCGCCCAGCCTGCTGTGGTACCGACGGCGATCACGGGCCGGCCAACGGCCCAGGCCAGCGCGATCTCGCTCAGCGTGCCGCTCCGTCCCCCGACGGCCAGGACCACATCGGCCGTTGCCACGACGACCAGGTTGCGACCGTGGTTCAGGCCGGTGCAGATCGGGATGTCCACGAACTCGTTGGCCTGCGCTGCGTCGTAGCCGGGCAGCACTCCGATGATGTCCCCGGAGCGGTAGGAGGCCGCGCTACGAGCCCCCCTGCTGGCCGCTCGCATGATGCCGCCCAGGCCACCGGTGACGATGCGGAATCCGGCTTGGACAAGTGCCTGGCCCAGGGCTTCGGCCTCGGCCTCGGCAAGCGGTTCGGCGCGCTGGCTGCCGATGACGGCGGCGATGGGTCGGCGGGTGGTCATCGCGCCTCCTCTCGGATGGTTCCCGGCACCAGGGTGAACACCATGAAGTCCGAGCTGGCCTGCCAGGTCTCGAGGTCCACTGCCGGTGTCTCGTGTACGGAATCGACGATGAAGCCTGCTTGGTGGATGGCGCTCTCGTAGAAAGCCAGGGGGCGGTGGATGTCGAGCCGCTCGTTGTGCGTCCCCGCCATGCGCTTGCGTAGCACGAAGATGTCGGCAGGTGTCTTGCCTGGCGGAGGCAGCCGCGCCTGCAGCGACGTGACGCCATTGATGTGGTGGGGGTTGCAGATGGCCAGGTAGACCCTGCCTTGCTCCGCGACCAGTTGACGCAGCGCGGCCAGGACCCGCCGGCACTCGCCTTCTTCGAGGATGCAGAGCACCAGACTGCACACCACGGCGGCGTAGCTGCCCCTCGCCGGAGCGTGCTCGAGGTAGCTGACCGTGGACTCCGGCCAGCGTCCGCTCCAAGCGGGCACGGGGTCATAGGCCGTGACCTGCCATCCGCGGCTGGTGAGCGCCTCGGCCAGCTTGCCCTTCCCACAGCCGTAGTCGAGAGCGTGACGCCCCTCGCTACCGCCCAGGGCCGTCAGCAGGTGTGCGTCCAGCACCTGCTCCTTGGTGACCGCTGTCGAAGCCTCTAGCAGCGCCCGGTAGCCCTGCAGCTCGGGCAGGTCGCCTTGGTGGAGAGAGCGATGCATCAGGAGCTTCAGGTCCGATCGGCCGGCGTGGTGGATCGAGAGCCACGCCCGGCGCACCATGAGGTCGAAGTCCGCGTCGGTGTACGGGTGGATGTCGGAGCCGTAGTCGACGAGCACGATGCCCCGCGCGGCGACCCGCAGGTTGTCCGGGTGCAGGTTGTGGCAGACGATGCCGGCCGTGCGACACGAGTGCAGCAGGCGGGTCATCTCCGCCGCTCGACCGCCGGTGTAGGGCTCGCTAGGCTCGTAGGGGTAGCGGACGATCACTCGTGAACCGAGGCGGCGCACGCCGCTGAGCGAGCACAGGCCAGGCAGCCCGTCCCAGGCTCCGATCTGGCCGCGCAAGAACTGCTGCTTGGCGGCGGACTCCACCGTCTTCCAGTAGTCGATGAGCTTGAAGACCTGTTGGCCGTCTGTGAGCGCGACGCCCTCGGCCCCGACACCCAGCACGCGCGCGTCGGCGCATCCGATGAGGGCGCGCGCGTTGTCGACTCGGTTGCGCCTGACCCATGGGTCGACAACCTCCAGCGGCAGCTCCGCCCGGGCCGTCACGCTGCGCCGGAGCTGCGAGAGGAAGGCTGCCAGGTCGGCCCGCTCAATGGAGAACACCTCGTCCCGCATCGTCTGGAGGTGGCGGCACTGGTAGGCCTCGTCGAGCTGCTGGAGGAAGTCGCGCAGGCGCCGCACGGCGCTCGCCGCGTCAAGGTCCTCTTGCCACCAGTGGCCTTCGTCGAGGAGCCGCAGCAAACTGCCCAGCACACCCGCGATACGATGGAAGCTCGCCTCGAAGGACGTGAAGCGTTGACGTAGATGGTCGTTCACCCGCTCGGCCAGGGCGCCGAGGTCGATGCCTTCGAGTCCAGTCTCGTCCAGCAGGTCGGCCAGGGCGGCGCACAGCGCGAAGCCCTGGATGTCCCGGACCAGCTTGTCGAGGTCCAGACGCGGCGCTTGGGCGCTGCGGTCCTGCCGCACCCCGAAGGGCACCTTCACCACGCGACGACGAGCGGTTCGAGTGTTGAGCAGGCTCCAGATCATGTCGGATCGGCGGGTCTCTCGACCGCCGAGCTGGAGCGCAGGGTTGGGGAAGTCGCGGAGCGCCTCGTGATCGAAGACCAGCGCGTTGCCGCCCCGGTGCACCGAAGGCTTCATGTGGTCGAGCGGGTCGAGATCACCGTTCAGCACCAGCGGTCGGGTGACGTGCTCGCCCGCGAGAAGCCGTGGCAGGCGGGAGGCGAGTGCGATGAGTTCATCGCGGACGGTGCCCTCGCCTTCCCACCAGAACGGGCTCTCCAGGTGGTCGGTGTGTGCACGGGAGAGGTCGTAGTAGTAGTCGCGGCACCGGGTGCGCTCCCGAGCATTCCAGGTCGAACGGTCGGGGAGGGCATGATCAGGGGCCTGCGATGCAAACCAGCAGAGGTTGTGCCACGCGTCGACGAGTTGGGTCCGCACGCAGCTCGCGAACGGGAGAGGCGGCGCCCCGGTCGTCTCGCCGATGGCGACGTCAACGCCCGCCTCACGGAGACGCAGCGCCACGGTGGCGACGTCGAGGGGCTCCCGGGTCACGCGCTCGCCCGCCCGGTCCACCAGGGCGTCCAACCTCATGTCGGCGTCGAGCAGCCATGCCACCGCGCCACGTCGGCGTCGGCACAGGGCGTAGGTGTAGAGCTGCAGCATCGTCCGGGCAGCCGCGATGCTGGCGCGACCCTCCGCCCGGACGAAGTCAGGACCGAAGAAGGCTGCCGCTGCGTGCTGGCGCTGATCATCGCGGGTGGCGATGAAGCAGCCGACGCCCCGCTTCCGCAGACTCTCGGCGGCCGCGTCCAGCGGACCCGGCGGACCCGCCGCGTTCTCCACGATCACCACGTCGAGTCCCGCGATGCGCTGATCTTCGGCCAGGGTTGCCAGGTCGTCGACGAGGGGACGCCAGACGGCCTCGTCGGCAGCATCGGCGATGAAGCCCACGACCAGCGCGACGGCCCCTTCCGCCCGTTGGGGATGGCGCGAGGGCCGCGAGTCGCTAACGACTTCGCTGGGGTCATCCCAGGCGAACAGGCAATGCGCCCGCTCTCGGAAGCGCGCCTGCTGCTCGGGGGTCATCCGACCCGACCACTTCTGCCAGAAACGCGAAAGGCCCGCCAGCTTCGCTGGGCTCCCCGCCGTGCTCAGGCGGTCCCGGTCGGGCTCAGCGAAGTGGTGCACCAAGGCTTGGTCCAGGCGTCCGTAGCGCAGGTCCGGAAGGGCGCAGAGGCGCAAGCACAGGTCACGGTCGGTCGAGCTGATGAGGGCCTCGTCGAAGAGGCCGGCGGCCAGCAGCCGGTCGAGGCGCACGAACAGCGACGACCCCTGGATGTGGGGGTTCCCCACCAGGAAGTCCGCGGCGTGGAGCGTCTCGGGCGCTCGATTCACGACACCTGGGGGTTGCTCGATGCGCAGGATGTCGGCAGCGACCATGACCAGGTCACGCTGACCGGCGACCGCCAGACACCGTTCGAGGTACTCGGGCGCCCACGCGTCGTCGTCGTCGAGGATGGCGACGAAGGTCTCGTCGAGTTCCGCGACCACGTCCATCAGGTGTAGCAGCCCGG
>JAADHA010000234.1 GCA_013152105.1 Oligoflexia bacterium
TGCGATCACCCTGCGGGACGAGGCGCCCGGCGTCGACCAGCCTCTTGAGCAACCGGGTCGCCTGATCACCCTTGAGGTGGCACAGCTCCATCACGTCCGCCCGGCGGATCTCCCCATGCTGCCGGACGAAGCCCAGCACCATCTGCTCCTGCTGAAGCCGGTCGAAGCCGGCCTGGCGCGTGTACGCGGCCTTGCGACCTTGCTGCGCGTAGACCTGAGCGGTGAGCGTGTAGCTCCGCCCCCGCCCCGTGCCGTGCGCCTCCACCAACCCCGCCTCGACCAACCCCTCCAGCGTGGCGAGCGCGGCCTTGTCGCTCTTGTGGATGATCTCGGCCAGCTCGGCCCGGCCCAGCCGGCGATGTTCCCGCAACGCGGCCAGCGCGACCAGGCTGTCGATGGGCAGCGGTCCACCGCGTCGGCCCTCCTCGTCGATGACCACGCGCAGGAAGGCCACGTCGGCGTCGCCCGTGGGCAGCCGGAGGACCACCGAGCAGGCGTCGCTGCGGGTGTAGTCGGGGCTCGGCCGCCCGAAGCGCAGCAGGCCCCGGTAGATGATGTCTACGCCGCGCCCGGTGCGCTCGACCATGCCGATCCGCTTGAATGCGTCCGCCAGGCGTGGGTTCCGGGGCCGCGGCTCGGTGGTGAGCAGGTTGTCCAGCGAGACCCCGTCCACGAAGCCGCCCGGGTTGCTGACCACCAGTGCGTCGCGCTCCAGCCGGACGTGCATCGCACCCAGGCGGCTGTAGTCGCGGTGGGTGAGCGCGTTGGCGATGGCCTCGCGGAAGGCGCGGCGGTCGACCAGGGGGATGGGCACGCGGAACAGGCCCGCCTGGATCTCCTCCTCGGCGTTCAGCGGGCCGAAGGAGGTCTCCAGCCACTCGAAGGTGCGCAGCAGCGGGGCGCGCGTGAACTCGTTGAAGCGGACGTCTTCGCCATCGAGGACCTGGAAGGCGACCTCGTGGGCGGGGACGAGGTCGCGCAGGGAGGACGCCCGGCCGATGAGCAGCATGCCGGCCAGGGTGGGGATGCGCACGTCGCCCTGGCGGAGGGTCAGGCCCAGGGCGCCGTCCAGCTCCTGGTCGGAGAGTTCGAGGAGCGCGCGATCGCCGTGGAAGCGCTCGACGAACTGCCGCAGCCGGGCACGCTCGGCGGCGTCGAAGTCGTCCAGGGTGGCGCCGGGGACGGGCTGGGCAGAGGGGTCGGCCACGCCCAGATCGGCGAGGCGGCCGGCGAACTCGTGGGGGAGGAAGGGGACGCACTCGGGCGTGTTGTCGAGCCGGAGGCGGCGGCGACGGGTGACGCCGTCGGTGGTGGCGACGATCTGGCGGGCCTTCGGGATCTCGATGCGGGCCACGGGCACGCCGTCGATCTCGATGCGCTCGACCTGGACAGCGACAGGGGGGACGGTGCGGTTGGCGACCAGGGCACCGAGGCCGGTGACGTCGAGGTGGCGGCGGTGCAGGCCAGTGGGGGTGCCGTCGTCCTCGATGCCCAGGTAGAGCGTGCCGCCCTCGGTGTTGGCGAGGCAGACGACGGCCTCGACCAGATCGCGGTCCGGCAGGGCGCGGCGGTCGGACTTGAACTCGACGGTGAGGGACTCGGTGGAGGGGATCATCAGCGGGGCCTCTGGGGAGGTGGCCGGGCGGGGTCGGGAGAGGGGCGGATGCATCTGGTATTGGTCGTCGCCGCGCAGCACCCGCTCACTCTACCCCCCTCCCCCCAACTCCCCTCCACACGCTGGCTGCGTCACGGCGCGAGTCCATCCAGGCGGCGTCGCGTCGCGGAGGTGGATCATGGCGACAGCAAGGACGACAACGAGGACATCAGGGATGCGAGGTGGCTCTCCGCTTCGGAGTGAAGCCGGGACAGTCAAGCGGCGAACCGGCCGTCCTCGGCGGGCTCCATGATCGTGCGAACGCCCGAGTCTTCAGAAGACGCCGGAGATCGCCAGGCCGGGGGCGAACTGCGACCCGGTCTGGGCGAGTATCGGGTAGACCCGGATCCAGCGTCGGGTCTGGAGGTCGAGGATCTGCACGTCCTGCTCGGAGAGGCCCAGCTCTTCCCTTAGCTTCGCGTTGTACTTCTCGATCCAGGCGTCGGCCTCTGAGGTGGTGTAGTTGCCAGAGATATTGGTGTCCTTGGTCAAGAGCATGATCATGCCAGTCAGGCCCACGGGGATGCTCGCAAGCGACACGCCCGTGAGCACCCCCGCAGCGTTGATCAACTGGTCCTGGTTGGCGCTGCTGTTGCTGGCGATCAGCAGGCCCACCGTCCCAGCCATGCTGGAACCCCACAGCGTGAGCCCCCCCGCCAGCAGGCCCACCGACACTCGCCGGTGCTTGCGCATGCGCAGGACGCCCGCCGTGTCTCCGACCGCGTCGGCGAAGCCGATGGGCGTCAGGCGCGCCCCCCCCCCGTCGAAGACCGACCAGCTCGTCGGCGTACCGAGCCACCCGACCCCCATTGCCACCGCGGTTTACCCCTCCGACGGTCTGCATGAGGGTGTTCCGGCGGAGGAAGCGCGCCTTGTACTGGCGCAGGGCCGCGGGAGAGGGGGGCGCCGGGGGCGCCGGGGGCGCGGGTGCATCGGCGACCGCGAGGAGAACGGCGCTAGAGGCGACTGGCGGGTCACCACCTGCGCGGGCCTGGTCCACCGCCGCCCGGCGAAGCGCGGGATCGTCGCTGAGGGCCGCGCGGAGGAAGAGCCGCAGGATGCTGGGATCGTCGCGCCCGGTGGCGTCGAGGTGGACCAAAACGGCGAGGGCCTGGCCGAGGTGTTCGACCAGTTTCGGGTCGAGGTCGGGCTTGCTGAGCATGTCGGTCAGGGTGGTTCGCCGCGCGTCGCTGTCCGTCGCGGACACCAGGCGCTCGATGAGCGAGTCGACCTGGGAGGGGCCCGGTGGCGGCCCAGCCTGCGCCTGCGGGCGGGTGCAGTCGGCGAGCTCCACCAGTTCCCAGTCGCTGGCGTCGGCACCCGGGGTCAGCAACAGACCGCAGGCATAGCCGCCCTCCTTCAACGCAGTCCAGGCCTGGCTGGCGCCGGTGGTGTGCAGGTAGACGATGTTCTTGGGTGTGCCGAGGAGCGCCCTGGCTGCGGCCTCGGCGGCCGGGTCGGTGGTGAGCACCGCGACGGGCGAGAGTGCCCTGGCCGCGATGTTGAGCAAATAGGGCTTGAGATCCGCCGCGTCGGCTCCCAAGGCCGGAGACATGGACAGCACGAGCGCGGAGAGAATGAGAGTCATCGTGACACCTCGAGTGAAACCGCGCGCGAGTCTACCCGGAGCGGGGTGTCAAGGCTCGGCGAGGGGGGTAGGCGACATCAACCAACACGGCAGAATACATCCGCCCATCGTAGCGGGGACTGTGGGGTGATCCGAGCTGCGAACGGCATCATTCCGCGCAGTTGGAGCATTGCCGGGGGCTCCTCGACGGCTCTGGTGGGCCGGTCCGCACGCCGGCTAAGCTCTCGCATCAGCCGCTCCCCCACGGTTCGGCGCCGGTACCGGGCGTGGACCTCGGTCGTGGCCTGGTTGAGCGAACTCACCAGCGCGGTCAGAACTGTAGACCGGGCCTTCGGATGAGCCCAGTCCGTGCCTTCGAAGAAGCCCTTGGTGCTCTTCGCCAACAGCAGGGGCTCACCCCACTCCAAGGCGACCGAGTCAGCCCCTCCTCCGAGTGCCGCAGGAGGAGCAGAGCCATCAGCCTCTTCGCAGGCCACGTTTCGCGACCCCGCCTGGTATGCCCCCTCCATCCGGCCAGGAGCCGCGGCCCCGGTTGGCAGCAGGTTTGGCTGCATTGCAGGCCCCGTCAATTGATCGGCCACTGGCGCCTGAGCGTCCCGCGCCGCGTCGTTGGTTCACGGAGAAGCTGGCCTTGCTTGTGTCTGCCCCCCTCGCCCCTCGCTCACCAGGAGGTCGTCGACTCCGCTCTTGTTGTCCTGCCCCGGCAATCCATCGTGATAGCCGCCCCCCCCCTGGAGGGCCCAAGCCAGTGGCCAACGACGACCGAAAGAAGCGCCGCGTCCGGCCGCCGCCCAAGCTCAGCAAGGCGTATCTACGGCGCTGCGCCGACACGCATCTCAAGCGCTTCTGGCCTTCGGTAGCCCAGCTTCGCCGCGTATTGCTGCGCCGCGTGGATCGCTGCATCGCCTTTCATGGTGGCGAACGGGAAGAGGGCGCGGCCCTGGTCGAGGCGGTCCTGGCCGACCTGTTGGCGGTCGAGCTGCTCGATGACCAGCGCTTCACGGTGGCCTGGATCAACGACCTGCACCGCCGCGGGATCTCCAGGCGAGCGATGTGGGCCAAGATGGCGACCAAGGGCGTTGACAAATCGCTGGTCGACGCAGCGCTCGCCGCGCTGGACGAGCGGGTCGAGGACCCGGAGCTGGCCCGCGCTTGTGCCTATGTCCGCCGGCGTCGCCTGGGTTCGGCCCGACCGCCCCACCGCCAGCCCGCCGACCCGGAAGATCGACGCAAGCGCCGCGAGAAGGACCTGGCCTCGGTCTGTCGAGCCGGCTTCGGCTTTGGCGTCGCCCTCCAGGTCATCGACTGCGACGACCTCGCTGCGCTGCAACAGCGGGCAGGCGGGGACTGAGGGCGAGGGGCTCAACGGGGCAGGGCGAAGATGGCGGTGTGGACGGGTCGGATGGGGGTCGCCCCACCCTCACCAGCGCCGAGGATCTCGGTGCTGGGATGGTCCACGACCGCTCCGCCGACGACCATGCGCTTGCTGGAACCTCCATCCAGGTTCATGGCGCGAACACAGCCGAGCGCGGCCATCACCCGCGCGGTCGCTCGGAGGGTCAAGCCAAGCGCTCCGCCCAGGTCGCGGCCGTCGACGGCCAGGGCCAGCAGGCGGCCGTCGCGGTCCAGGCCCACGGCCAGCCTTGGCAGCAGGTTGCGGTCGCCGGTCTCGTCCTGGCTGAAGGTACGAGGCGGCGCCGTGCCGCGGAAGTCCTCGGCCACGAGCTGGGGCGAGGGTAGCGGCGAGGCCGCCAGGTCGGCGATGGGCTGTCCCTCGGACACCAGCAAGGGGCCGCCGGACATCGCCGCCTGGACCCCGGGCACCTGCCAGGAGAGGACGCTCTTGGGCGACAGGCCGCGAGGGAGCGGGTGCGCGATCACGACCCCGTTGAGGGGCACGGCAATGGGCTCTCCGCGTCGTGAGCTCGCCACGACCCGGTCCCCCACGATGGCGACCCCGCCCGAGGGCACGACGTTGGCCCGCGCCCGAGTGAACACTGTTCTTATATCCACTGGAAACAGTGTTCGATCCACACGCAGGGTGGCGGACTGCAACCCCATCACGGCGATGCTCCAGCGGCCCCCGCGCTCTACCAGGCAGCTTCGAGCGAAGAGCGGCGGCGAGCACACCCGACCGTCGTCCACCAGCAAGCCGACCGGGTCGGTCCGCTGCGACCAAGGCCGAATATCGTCTTCGCTATACAGGAAGTAGCCACCCGACAAGGCCGCCACCGCTCCCACCTCGCGACTGTGCGCTGCCAGGTCCTGGCCGACTGCCACGGCATCTCGGCGGTCGACGCAACGCAGGCGCACCTTGCCAGGGTCCAGCCTCAATATGTGCAGGCGCTGCGGTCCCAGGTCGGTCCCTCCCGCCACATCGGCCTGCTCGACTCCCGGAGCGTGCCGCACCCAGTCTGGCGTCCCCAACAAATCCTCGGGCGAGGGTCCTCTCCCACCCAGCATCAGCCGCGCATGCTGGCTGTAGACGAAGTCGATGAGCGCTCGCACCCGCAGCGCAACAGGTCGAGTTCCCGCCAGGATCTCCCCGAGCCGCCCACGAAGCAGGGCGAGCAGCAAGCGGTCCGCGGCGCCATTCCCCAGCGAGTCCATTACCGCGAGCAGCCGTCGCGCGAACATCGCCGCCTGGGCCGTGTCGACCTCGCCCCCCAGCACCTGCTCGACCTCTCTCGCGTCCAGATCTCGCCGCATCGACGGGCCCGTTTTGTCTGACAAGGACCCGGCAAGCGTCCCGGCCGAGGCCTCGCCCACCGATCCAAAGGTGTCGAGCAAGCCCAGCACTTGCCATTCAAGGCCAGCCACATTCCCGGCTCGCGCGGCCTCAGCCTTCCACTCCGGTGCTCTCTCGCCCAATCCAGCCTCCACGACCAAGGGTAGCGCGACCGACCCATCGGCGAGCCGATGGGATAGCGGGAAGCCTCCCCGGAGCGCCCATGCGAACCCTGCTCAAACAGGCCCTCAGCGGCGTCGATGGCTTTGCTGAGCTGCGCTGGCACGCCAAGACCTTCTGCAATGTTCAGGTCGAGCGGGGCCGCCTCGAAGCCTCGACCATGCGCCACCGCGATGGGGTTGCTGTACGCGTTCTGCACGATGGAACCTGGGGCTTCGCCAGCACCAGCGATGTGAGTCTGGCCGGTCTCCGGCGCGCCCTGGACGACGCTCGGGCCGCCGCTCGGGCCACCGCCGGCCTGCGCCGAGACAAGGTGCCTGCCCTGCCCCTGGCGGCCCTCGCGGTCGGCAACTTCGACCAGCCCGGTGTCGCCGATGTCATCAACCGCAGCGTCGATGAACGGGTCGCCCTGGTGGTCGAGCTCGAGGCCCGAGCCCGCCAGGCGAGTCACCAGCTCAGCTCAACTCGCGCCATCTACCGCGAGATCTTCGAAGAGAAAGCTATCGTCACGACGGACGGCGCCGACTGCCAGTTTCGGCTGGTTCGCCCGGAACTCTACGTCATCGCAACCGCCCAGCGGGACGGCCAGATGCAGACCGCCTCCGAGAGCGTCGGCGCCACCGGCGGCTGGCAGTGCATCTTCGACCGAGACCCGCAGGGAATGGCGGACAAGGCCGTGCGCAACGCCGTGGACCTGCTGGGTGCGCGCTCGGCCGAGGGTGGTTGGGCCCAGGTCGTGATGGCCCCCAGCATCGTCGGGCTGCTGGTCCACGAAGCGATCGGGCACACGGTCGAGGCGGACTTCGTCCAGTCTGGCTCGGCGGCGAAAGGGCGGCTCAACGACATGGTAGCCAGCAAGCTCGTCACCCTCTGCGACTCAGGCCATAGCGACCACAGCGACGGCGCGGGGGGCACCATTCCGGTCGATGACGAGGGGGTCCTGGCCGGACGCACCGAGATCATCAAGGATGGACGCCTGGTCAGCTACCTGCACAACCGCGAGAGCGCCGTCCGCATGGGGGCCGAGCCGACGGGCAATGCCCGAGCGTGGGAGTACGCAGACGAGCCGCTCATCCGCATGCGAAACACCTACATCGAACCCGGTGATTCCTCGGTCGACGAGCTGATCCATGGGGTCGAGGACGGCTACCTGCTGGACGGTCCCAAGAACGGCCAGGCCGACGCCACGGCCGAATTCATGTTCGGGGTCACGACCGCGCATCGCATTCGCAAGGGCAAGCTGGGCGAGCTGGTCAAGGGCGTGACCCTGACCGGAAACGCCTTCGCCGTCCTGAGCACGGTGGACGGGATCAGCCGAGAGTTTCGCTGGGATCTCGGCAGTGGCCACTGTGGCAAGGGCCAGCCCATGAAGGTCGACGCTGGCGGCCCATTCCTTCGCTGTCGAGTCATGCTCGGTGGCGAGCAGAGCGCCTGAGGAGGCCGTAATGGACAACGGACTTGAACGGGAATTGTTGGGCCTGGCCACGGCGGGCGTCGACGCAGCCCTGGCCGCCGGTGCCGACCAGGCCGAGGCTTATGTCAGCGCCACCCGCCAGCTCAAGGTCGCCTTCGCCAAGAACGACATCGACTCGGTGGGAAGCAACCGCGAGACCACGCTGGGGATCCGCGTCATCAAGGATCATCGCCTGGGCTTTGTCACCACCAACAACCCCGCTACCTTGCAGGACACGGCGAAGAACGTCGTCGCGATGGCCAAGGCCTCGCCACCCGACGAGATGAACGGCCTGCCTCAGCCCCAGGTCGTGCCAGAGACCGCCGCCCTGGTGCATCCGGACCTAGCGTCGCTAGACGCGGAATCACTGGCGAAGATCGGTAGTGAGGCGCTCGCCATGGTCCTCGGACTGAGGGACCCGCGCCTGCCCGACGCCCGCCTCACCATCGACATGATGGGGCTGGAAGTCAGCGACAAGACGCACGCCGTGGTCAGCTCGACGGGCGTGCGCCAGGCCCACCGAAGTGCTGCCGCCAGCGGCGACATCTTCGGCATGGGCATCCTCGATGCTGTGCCAGGCAGCTTCAGCTATGACGGCGACGCCGTGCGGGACCCTGCCAAGCTCGCGGTCACTTTGGACCGGGCCTTTCGCCGCTTCGCCAAAAAGTGCTTCGGCGCCCTGGGCGCGACGGCAGGGGACAGCTTCCGCGGCCCCATCTTGATCCCCGCCGACGCGCTGGGCGAGTTCCTGGTCGGCCATCTGGCCCAAGCCCTGTCAGCGGACAGCGTGCGCCAGGGCACCAGCCCCTTCGCCGGCCGGCTGGGTCAG
>JAADHA010000021.1 GCA_013152105.1 Oligoflexia bacterium
GCCGTAGGTGCCGCGGCGGTGGGGACCCGTGAAGTGGACTGAGCCCCCGCGGAGGGTGCGGCCCACACAGGCTTCCCGCAACACGCGGGCCACGCCGCCCAGCAGCTCGATGTGTTCGACGTGCAGGACCCGCCGTTGTTGCCGGGCCTGCGCCATCAGGTCTCGCGCAACCTCGGCCGAGCCCGCCAGCGGAAACTCAACGAGCACGTGGACCCCGGCCGCCAGCGCTCGGCGGACCAGCGTGGGGTGGGTGTTGTCCGGCGTGCAGATCGCCACCGCGTCGACCCGCCGCAGCAACTCGCCGAGGTCCGAGACCGACCGCAGGCCCACCGCTTCGGGATGCCCGCGCCAGCCATAGAGGGGTTCCGCCCGGGGGTCCTGGTGCAGGGCCCGCGTCCGCGCCTGGCCGGCCCGTCCGACACCGACGACACCCCACGTCAACATGGGGGCTGGACCAGGGCGTGGGTGAGGGTCGGGCGGTGCGATTGCATGCCTGCTGATAGCCCGATGGGAGCGGGGTTGGGAGCGCTGGACGTTCCAGGTGCCAGGCATTTCCAGTTAGCATTTTCTCCGCCTGTCTCGACCCCAAGGGCGAAGCTGTTCCCGGCGATGGTCTACCAGGTCGCTCATCTGGACATGTGTTGGCTGGCCGGGCGGAGCGCGCTGGAAAGCTCGGTTACGGACCCGCATGCTCCGAGACTACGCGCCCGGCAATCGCCTCGTACTTTTCGCTGCCGCCATCGTCGTGTCGGTGGTCAGCGCGCTGGCGTGCTGGACCATCTTCAGCAGCCCCGAACCTCAGACCATCGGCCCTGGCGTCGTGGATGGCGAGCGCGTCCGCGTCGGCGCTCCGGCTCGGCCGCCAGAGACCAACCGTTCCTCAGCGCGGGCCGACCGACCACCCGCGACCATGCCGGACGGGGCCAAGGAAGCGCCGGCATGCAAGCGGAACGGGGACTGCGGGCCTTGGCAGCGCTGCGTGTTCAAGCGCTGCGTGGACGGCGCCGCCGACTGCGAGGGTGACGCCGACTGCGGGTTCGACGGCCGGTGCGAATTCGCCTCATGCGTGGCGGGCCGGCGCGAATGCGTACGCGACAACGACTGTCAGCGTGGCGATCTCCGCTGCATCTTCGGCGTCTGCACGGACGCTCGGCCCGAGTGCGAGGACGACTCCGACTGCCCGGCCGAACAGCGTTGCGTGTTCGGTAGCTGTACAGACGGGCCCGCCGACTGCGCGCGAAACGTCGACTGCGGCCAGGACCGGCGGTGCGTCTTCCGCCGATGCGTGAACGGCGCGAACGACTGCGCCATCGACGAGGACTGCCCCGAAGCCTGGCGGTGCGCGCTCGGTCGGTGTGTGGCGGGCTACCGGGACTGCGACCGGGACGAGGAGTGCGGCCCCGACTCCCGCTGCGAGTTTGGACGCTGCGCCGAGGGAACCCGGCAGTGCCGGCAGGACGAGGACTGCGCCGAGGGGACTCGGTGCGAACTCGGCGTCTGCCTGGATGGACCACGCGAGTGCCGGCGGGACGACGACTGCGAGGCAGACCGCACCTGTTCCTTCGGCCGCTGCGCGGAGGCCGACGGGGTCAGTGGAGACTGACGCGTTCGCCACGTCGTTGGTCGCTGCCGCGATCCTGAAGGCCACCGACTCAGGTGTCCTCGTTCCTGAAGGTTTTGCCCTTTTCGGCGAACCACCGGAACCAGCAAGCAGGCACTTACGCCATCGAACATCACAACGGAGGCCCTGGGCGGATTGACGGACCACCAGCGGCAATCATCGAGGAAGAGCTGGGCCCGGGTCGCCGTGATCGACCCGCCCTGCAACCTGGGTGTGCCGACGCCCTGGGTGACCGCTGATCGGCCGAGCCACTGGCTGCTCCAAACTGGTCTGCTCGACGACCCGTTGCTGCCGGATCGGGGCTGGATCCTGGCCTGGATTCGCCAGGAGGTAGCCAACGACCTGTCCAAGCCCGTGCGCGCCGCGCTGCTTCGGCACCACCACATGGGGCCCGCGACACACGGCGTGGTCCTGTGAGAGCGCTGACAGGGCTCTGGGACGAGGCGCGTGGAATATGCTAACTGCGAATGCCTGGCACCTGCAAGAGGTGGGGGTTGCTGGCGGCGAATCCGGTGCTTATGTGGAGGGTCGGATCCAAGACCAAAACCAAAGAGGACTTGATGGGACCCTGGCAAATGCTCGGCGAATACTGGTGGATAATGTCGCTGGCAATGCCGCTGATGATGCTCACCTTCTTCTTCTTCTTCGTTTTCGTCGCCTCTCGGGTCCTGCGAACCGGGTTGTCCCGCCGGCCCGAGTCGATCCTGCCCGTCGCAGTCGAGCACGAGACTGCCGACATCGCCTTGTCTGACGTCCTGAGCTTGTTGAAGGCTTGGGAGCACGAGATTCCGGCAAGCGTGCTCCACCCGCTGCTTCGGCGCGCCGAGGACCTCGGAGCACGAGCCACCTCCTCCATCGCGGCGAGGGAGGAGCTAGACGCGCTTGCGGTGGATCTCAGGCGTTTCGACGACGATGAGAAGCTGCAGGAAGTCGTGGATCTACGAGCCGACGTGGCAGCCGTGCAGTGTGCCCTACAGGAGGTACGGGGCGCTGTCCGTACCAACAGCCTCTCAAGTCGACGTAAGGAACAGACATGATCGACCCATCACTACGCTTCCCCGCTACCTCTATGCCCGATCGCGACTGGTGGTCCGCCTTGTGGCCCGATCCCGAAGCAGTGTTGCGGTCGACTGGGATCTCAATCGGGGACAAGGTCATCGATCTGTGTAGCGGTGATGGCTGGTTTACGGCGCCCATGGGTCATGTGGTTGGACTTGAGGGTGACGTGCAAGCTGTTGAGCTACTCCCCCAGATGATCGAGGCTGCACGTCGGGAGGTTCGGGCCGCTTCGGCGCCGTCCATCCGTTTCATTCAGGGCGATGCCATGAAACTCGCGACGCTGGTAGAATCGCCAGTCGATTGCGTGTTTATGGCGAACACGTTCCACGGTGTACCCGACCACACCGCTCTTGGACGCGCTGTTTGTGATGTTCTACGACCCGGCGGGCGCTTCGTCATTCTCAACTGGTGGCCATGTTCGCGAGAAGAGACTCAGGTCCTTGGGAAAGCCCGTGGGCCACGTGAGTCCATGAGGTACTCCCCTGACCAACTGTCCGCCTGGCTCGAGCCCGCGGGGTTTGCCCTGGTGGAAGTCGTTGAGGTGGGGCCGTTCCACTACGGGGCCGTGTTCGAGTGCCGAACTTGAAGGTCCTCCTCGTTCTGGCGTAAGGAGCCGCTTTGGGCTGGAGATTGCTCCCCGCGTGCAAATCAACGAGGTGGATCCAGAGTCATATGATGCCCTGGCTATCCCAGGAGGGTTTCACAGTCATGGCTTCGATGAAGTCTACGACGAGCGATTGCGTGAGATCTGCCGCCGTGTACATCAGCGCGGCGGGGGGATCGCCACTTGGTGCGTGGGGGTGTTGCCGGTCGCGGAAGCCGGCTTGCTCTCGGGAAAGCGAGCCGTGTCGTACCCCTACAGCCGCAACCACGACAACCTGGGTCGCCTCCGAGAACTGGGCGCGATCGTTCCTGCGCAGTCGTGGGTCGAAGACGACCGCATCTTGAGCTGCCGCGGACCGGGAGACTCGCTGAAGGTGACGTTGCGTTTGCTTGAGAACCTCATCGGACCGGAACATGCCGCGGAGGTTCAGAGGCTGATGGTATTCTGCAACACCCAGTGACCGGCGTGGCGGTCACTCCTGCACGACCCTCTCCAGCGACACCCCCAACGCCTCCGCCACCTTCAACAGCGTCCTGGTCGTCGGCACGTGCTTCCCCGACTCCAGCCGATGCACGTTGGGCGCGGCTATCCCGCATCGCCGCGCGAGCTTCGTCACCGACCAGCCGCGCTCCTTCCGCAACTCCTGCATTCGATCCGCCACCCGGACGCCGAGGTCCGCCCCGTGTCCCCCACGCCGCGCGTCAATCTTCCGCCTGTAGGCTTCGTCCCGCAGGTACCGGGGGAATTCAGCCGAGAACGAGGTTACCGCCCCGTCCTCCAGCACGACTTGGACGCCGCGATGGAGTTCGTCGACGGACCAGGCCACCACCCCCGATCGCCCACGTCGGCGAGATCGTCACGCCAGAGGGACAGGGCGGTGTGGTCGGCGTACACCACTCGGAAGGCATCGCTCCCCCGGTCGAAGCTGCACACCAGGATGTCGGGCACCGCTGGCAAGCCCGAGACCGGTCGCTCATCCAGGGCCGCCAGGCCGGCGAAGATCGCCCGAGCCCGCGCTATCGCTCCCTTGTCGATCACCGTGCTCATGGCGCGCTCGCCTTCTCGACTTCCGCCGCGTCATCCCCGCCTTGCAGCCGGTCCAGCGCAGCCTCGGCATATAGCGCCCGTTTCTCTGCGGCCTAGGCCCGCGCCTTCAACCGGTCGAGTTGCCGGCGCAGGGACGCGACCAGCCGGGTCTGCTCGTCGTTGGTGCGCAACGCCAGGGTGAGCTGCGCGTCAAGGTCATGGTAGGAGGTCTGCCAATCCTCCACGAGCCGCTGTAGCGCCTCGATAGAGCGTCGAAGCTGATCATTGTCCGAGTATTGCTTGAGGTTCCGCAGGATGCTCGCCAGCACCCGACCCCGGTGACGGCCGATGGTGCCATCCATGAACTCGCCGTGATCCAAGTCGTAGCGGTCGAGCGACCGACCGTCCTTGAAGAGAAGATGTGGACGTGCAGCGGCGGGTGGTCGTTCTGGTACAGGCGGATGACGTAACCACCGATTCTCCAGGTAGGTACGGCTTGTCCTGACGCCGATAATAGTATCATGAATGATAGCCTATCGCGGCGCCGCCTGCAGAGCGGCCGCTGTTCGCCTACTCCCGACCCATCGATGACCTGCGCCGGATGCTCGCTGCGGACTTCGCCGGGCGGACGCTGGCGAACAACGATGTCTACGAGCGGAGCAGGCGGGTGAGGTCTCGTGCCGGCCCTCCGCCGGAGATCGCCCTCGCCGAAGCGGCAAGGTGACGATGGCGGACCATGTCCAGGTGACGTTTCGGTCACACTCACTGGACAAGCGTTCAGTATCGCTGTAGCCTTCAAGCGAGAGAGACATGGCCGTCACATCAGATATCGAGTGGACCGACGCGACCTGGAACCCCGTTCGGGGCTGCAGCAAGGTGTCGCCGGGCTGCAAGTACTGCTACGTCGAGACCTTCGCCGAGCGGTTTCGGGGCGTGCCGGGGAGCGCCTACCAGCAGGGCTTCGACCTGCGCCTGGTCCCCAAAGCCCTTGAACTCCCGCTTCGCTGGCGCAAGCCCAGGCTCGTCTTCGTCAACTCCATGAGCGACCTCTTCCACGAGCGCATCCCTGACGACTACATCGCGCGGGTCTTCGCCGTCATGGAGCGCGCCTCCCACCACACCTTCCAGGTGCTGACCAAGCGCTCAACTCGCCTGCGCGAGATCGCCCCGCGGTTGCCCTGGCCAGAGAACGTCTGGATCGGCGTCTCCGTTGAAGACCGCAAGCGCACTGCGCGGATCGCCGACCTGCAGGCGGTCGACCAGGCCCACGTCAGGTTCCTGTCCGTGGAGCCCCTGCTCGAAGCCATCCCCGACCTACCGCTCGACGGCATCCACTGGGTCATCGTCGGCGGCGAGTCGGGACGTCGCCCCCGGCCGATGGAGTCCGCCTGGGTGCTCGACATTCTCGGGCAGTGCCAGCGCGCGGACGTGCCCTTTTTCTTCAAGCAGTGGGGCGGGCGCAACAAGAAGCGGGCGGGTAGGGTGCTCGACGGCAGGACCTGGGACCAGATGCCCGATGGCTGGTCGTCGGTGTTGGCGGCGAAGTAGCTCAGGGGACGCCCGGTACGCGGCCCGGGAAGCACCGCTGCGACCTGCTGGGGGCGCATCCCGCTGTTTCGACACCACCGCATGGCACCCGCGACACACGGCGTGGTCCTGCGAGAGCGGCGACAGGGCTCTGGGCCGAGGCGCG
>JAADHA010000317.1 GCA_013152105.1 Oligoflexia bacterium
ACCAGCAGCAGGCCCGCGCCAGTCGCGATCCACCGGGCGTCCCGGCGCAAGCTGGCCTGGTCTCGCAGCATCAGGACCTGGGCACCCAGCGCGGCGAGGACGCAGGCGGCGACCGTCAACACCAGACTGAAGCGAACCGGGAAGCGAAAGCCATCCAGGCCCGGCAGGCGGTGGAGGATCGGCCACAGGATCCCCAGATTCCCGAGCATCAGCACCACGCTGAACAGGCCCACCAGGACCCAGAACAGCACGGCCTTGCGGGGCACATTCCCCGCGGCCTCGGCGCGACGGCGACCGACCAGGGGCAACGCGGCCAGCCCGGCCAGGACAACGGTCGGCACGCCCAAGAAGAAGCACATCTCCCAGTGGTTGAGGCCCTGACCCCAGTAGCCATTGCCCCGGTGGTAGTAGGTCTGGAGCACGTCGGCAGGGGTGTCGTGGCCGAAGATATCGGGCAGCACCATATTGAGCAGCTCTTGAGGCGGGAGCGCACCGATATTGCTGAAGCTGGCGTCGACCCCGCCCTGGCGCATGCCAAAGTCGGTGAGCTGGATGGTCGCCAGGAGCTGGGGCGAGGCGGCGAGCAGGCCGACCCCCACGGCCAGAGCAAAGGGCAGGTACTGCCGCTGCCAGAGCGCCGTGACCCCACACAGCAGCAGCCCGAAGGCCGCCGCCTGGGGGTGGCCAGCGACGGCCATCATATAGGTGCTGATCCCCAGCCAGGCCCAGCGGCGGTCCATGATCGCCCACAGCGCCCAGGGCAGCCAGGCGACCGCGTTCTGCATGCCCAGGTAGACGGTGTGGCTGGCCAGAAAACCCGAGAAGCCAAAGGCGATGGCCCCCACCAGGGCGGCCTCGGGTCGCAGCTTGTGGGCGCGGGCAAGCTGGAAGGCGCCCAGGCCCGCCCACCAGGTGTGGAGCAGGATGCTCCAGTTCAAGGCCAGCGCCGGCGGCAGCACCATGAAGAGCAGCATCGTGGGCGGGTACAGGATCCCCGCCTGACCGTCGGCGAGCAACGGGAAGCCGTTGGCCACATCGGGCGCCCACCAGGGCACGCGACCCGCCAGCCACTCACTCGCCGCCCAGGCCCGCCAGGGCATGTGGTGATGACGCAGGTCGTGGGCCCAGTAGATGCCGCTGCCCGTGACCGCGTCGAACCCCCACAGCGCGGTGAGCACTGCCAGGACGATGGCGACGACGACGACGGGATGGCGACGCATTCAGGTGACCTCGGCAGGATGCCTAAGGCGTCAGTGCGGGCAGTGTGGAGGGGAGTGTAGAGCCCACCTTGTCGATGGCCTGGCGCAGGGCCTGGATCGGCAGGGCGCGGCCCATTCCTCGCTGCTCGGCGTCGGCCAGGATGACCCGGGCACCCGGCAAATCGCCCGTTCCCACCAGGCTCAGCCCCAGCATGGCGTGGAGGTCCAGGCGTCCCGGCGCCAGGTCCAGCGCCGGCCGCAGCAGGGACACGGCCGTCTTGAAGTCCCCCGCCCTCAAGGCACGCTGGCCCAACACCGCGCGCGGCTGCCACAGCGTGGGCCCCCACTTCATCGCGGACCGCAACAGGGCCAGGGCCCGGTCCTCCTCGCCAACCTGGAGCAGGGCCTCGCCCAGCGCGAACTCATAGGCCGGAGAATAGGGATCGAGCTGGTGCGCCTGACGGTAGGCCCGCGCCGCGTCCCCCGATCGCCCCTGCCGCAGCCGCGCCGCGCCCAGGTTCGACCACGCCTTGTCGTCGCAGCCGTCCCGGTCGATCACCTGCTCGGCCAGCTTCGCCGCCGCCGCCAGGTCCCCCGACTGCAACATCAGGGCCGAGAGGTCAACCGCCGCCGGGTCGTGCCCGGGGTCGGCGATCAGGATGGCGCCCAAACGCTGACGAGCGGTATCGAAGTCCCCCGCCAGCAAGGCAGCTTTGGCCCGGCGATACTCGGACTCGATCCGAGGCTCACGCAAGACATGCGTGTGAACCAGGCAAGGCGGCGGCTCTTGTAGCCCTCGGTCCGCCATCCACGACCACGGCAGCCAAGGCGCGAGCGGGTTGACCCAGGCCAAGGCCAACAGGGCCAAGGTCGCCGCCAGGCCACCACCCAGGGACCACCAGCGGCGGGCCTGGGCCTGTGAGCACAGCCACGCCACCGCGACCCCGGCGTAGGCGAAGAGCAGCGGACAGAGCGGCAAGCGATAGCGGCTGAGCACGAAGAACAGCGCCACGCTGCACAGGCCGACCACCAGGACCAACCGCGCCGGCAGGTCCCGGGCGCGGCACGCCCGCCGCGGCCCCTCACCCTTGACCCACAGCCCCAGCAAACCAAGCGCCGCCAAGGGCCCGTACAACCACGGGAGCCGCGACAGGACGGCCGAGTCGACCGCGATCTCGCGTAGGTCGGTGTTGTCGCCACGCTCCTGCGCCGAGAGGGTCTGGTGCAGCTTGCGCAGGAAGAGGCCCACGGCTCGAACCGGGTCCCTGGCCCAGTCGTGGAGCGCCCGCCGCAGCCAGTAGCGGTCGGCCTGGGCGGGGCTCAGCCAGCGCCCCGAATTCCGGGATGCGACCAGCCGAGAGGCCACCGCCGTCGCGTCCAGCCCAGCCGGCAAGCGAAAGGTCTTGACCGGCACGTCGACGACATAGGGATTGTTGCCCTGGTACAGGTTGATTCCGCCATTGGCCGACACCAGCACCAGCTCGCCGCCCGCCGAGTAGTTGTGGGCCGCGGACAGCCCAAGGGGAAGTGCGAGCCCCAGCGCGATCAGCCCGGCCCGGACACCGGCGCGCGCCCACCCCCGGCCCGATCCCCAACCCCGCAGCAGCGCGGCCAGCACCAGCAGCGGCGCCACGATCAGCAGGTTGCCCCGCGCGGTGACCGCCAGGCCCAAGAAGAGGCCACCCACCAGGGCCCACAGCCAGCTCGCCTGCGGACGCCAGGCGGCGAGCAGGGCCATCACCGCCACCACCGTCAGCAAGGTCGAGAGGGTCACGCCGAGCAGCGACACATCGTAGTGGATGGCCACCGGGTAGCTGGCGACCGCCAGGCCGGCGACCCAGGCGGCGAGAGGGGCGGATGGGGGTCTCCAGGATTTGCTTCTTCGCGTCGCGTCCCCTCCCCCGCCCGGCCCCGCCACCAGCCCACTGACCAGCCAGGCCGCCAGCCAGGCGCTCAGCGCCGCGACCAGTCCACCCGCGATGGCCTGCACGACGTAGACCGGCGTCGGATCGTCCGCGCCAAAGACCGCGTAGATCCCGGCCAGCATGTAGCCATAGAGCGGCGCCATGCTGTAGGGCTGGTCCAACAGATGCGCGCCGCCAACCCCGCCCATCGCCGCCTTCAGGCCCAGGATCTGTCGCGCCATGCTGTCGTACCAGGCGGCATCGAGGACATGGCTGCCGTACTCGGGGTCGGCGGCGCCCAGGTGGAGAGCGGCGGCCCGCAGGGGCCCCAGGGCGCCTCGGCGCTCGGTCAGCAGCAGCAGGCGCAGGACCAAGGCCAAAGAGAAGCTGCTGACCGCAGCGAAGGCCACCCGCTGCGCGATGCCAACGGTCCACCCCCTGGTGGGTGAAGGCGTCGCGCTCACGGCCTGACCGCCGAGATCGGCACGGCACAGCGCTTGTGCTGCCAGGCAATCAGGCCCTCATCCAGGGCCGGCTCGGGGACCACTCGCAAGCGCTTCGCGATGGGCCCGACTCCTTGATGCAGTGCGCAAGGGTCGACGCCAGCGGGACGCAGCTCCAAGTCGATCCGCGCCCACATCAGCTTGACTCCCGCGTCGATGCAGCGCGCCCGATGGTCGTCGGGAAGCCCCTCGCACCGGCCGAGATCGATCCAGCCCGCCCGCTCAAAGCCGTTCTGGTAGAAGCGACGCCAGAACCGGACGGCCATGTCAGTCCCCTCCTCCAGCAGCGGCGCCCAGCGGGCATAGACGGCCTGGGCACGAGGCAACAGCTCTTCGAAGGTCGGCCCGATGACGCCCCGACGACGCGGCATGACCAAGACACGCACCTCGCTCTGCCACATATGCTGGCCGCAGTCGTTGATGAATTGGCCCGCGCGCAGACACATCGCGGCCGCCTCTTTGCGGTGCCGGCCCCGCCGCGCCGCCTCTGCCGACACGAACCAGCACTCGTCCCGCCACATGCCCTTGGGTGCTCCCCCGCACAGGTCATCGGCTGACAGATCGCCGTCAACGTCGCGTTGACCCGCCAGAAAGGCGATGCAGTCGCCTCGGAGTGCCAGATCCTGCACCTTGGCGCATCGCGGGCCATCCACGGAGGGATCCGCCAGAACCTGGCGATACAGGCGGGCGTCCCTCGCTGGATCTGGACGGCAGGCCACCGACTGAAGCAAGAAGGAGGCCGCGAGGATGTTCCGGCAGGTCGACACGGCGAGCCACCTAACAGGCGGCTTCTGGCTGGTGCTGGATCCAGGCCGCGCCGAACGCGCACGGACATTCGCAGGCGCGTAACTGTTTACGCAGCAAAAAAAGCTGTGTGTCAGCCACGTTTCATCTCGACGCTAGTGCGGATCTGACGCGCCAGTCAGAAGCGGTCCTTGACCAGTGTCTGTCGCCACTTGTACAAAGCGACCGGCGGGTCGGTATGCCGCCCCCGCACATACTGACCAGTCAGTCGTAATCAATCCCCGCGACATTGCGGAAGATCCCATGACAACGGCGTTGCCGACATGGCCAAGACGCCCTAATCTGCCACCAGCGGCCGGTTCTGAGCCCACCGTGCCCTTGATAGCCCCCGCCGCCCCTGGAGCGTGAACATGAACCAGACGCCCTTCTCCACCGTCGCAGAAGCCGTCGCACATGTCGCTGACCACTGGCCAGAAAACGGCTACACCTTCCAAGACGATGCCGGCGTCGAGACCTTCTATCCCTTCGGGCAGATCGAGCTGGACACCGCCCAACGCGCCGGCGCGATGCAGGCGATGGGCCTGAAGAAGGGTGACCGAATCGGCCTGGTCATCATCGAGCCCGAGCAGTTCGTGCTGACCTTCCTGGCCGCGCTGCGGGTGGGCATCATCCCCGTGCCCCTGTACCCACCCCTGTCGATGGGCAACCTCGACGCCTACGCCCAGCGAACCACGAACATCCTCCGCAACGCCAACGCCCGCGTCCTGATCGCGTCGGGCCGCCTCCAGAACCTGTTGTGGAGCCAGGTCGACGCGGTGCCCAGCTTGGATCGCCTGGTCAAGGCCGACGACCTGCTGGCCCAAGATGCCCCGACCTTTCCCGACATCAAGCCCGATGACATCGCCTTCTTGCAGTACACCTCGGGCAGCACCAGCGAGCCCAAGGGCGTCATCGTCACCCACGACAATCTGGTCGCCAACGCCAACGGGGTCATGGGTGGGCACTCGGTCGGGATCGACCCCGACAAGGATCTCGGCGTCTCGTGGCTGCCGCTCTACCATGATATGGGCCTGATCGGCTTCGTCATCAGCCCGATCTTGTGGGGAATGCAGGTCGTCTTCATGCCGACGATGCGCTTCATCAAGCGGCCGGGAAGCTGGATGGACACCATCACCAAGCACAAGGCGACCACCAGCTTCGCGCCGAACTTTGCCTACGCCCTGCTGGCCAAGAAGGCCAAGCCCGCCATGCTCGACCGCTGGGACCTGTCCCATATGCGGCTCTTCGGGTGCGGGGCCGAGCCGATCAACCCCGCCACCATGCGGGCCTTCACCGAAGTGATGAGCACCCGCTGCGGCATGTCCCGCAACGCGCTGATGCCCGCCTACGGCATGGCCGAGGCCACCCTGGCCATCGCCTTGAAGCCCGTCGCTGACCACATGCGGACCAACCTGGTGAAGGCCGAGCTCTTCCAGCAGGAAGGCAAGGCCGACCCCATCGACGAGGGCTACCAGGGACAGGTCCTCGAACACGTGAGCTGCGGCCCGTGCTTCCCCCTTCACCAGGTCAGGGTGCGGGCCGAGGATGGACGGCTGCTCCCCGAAGGCCAAGAGGGCGAGCTCTGCTTGAAGGGCCCATCCGTCACGCCGGGCTACTTCGAGAACCCCAAGGCGACCGCGGCGGCCTTCCAGGATGGCTGGCTGCGCACCGGTGACCTCGGCTATGTGCTGGATGGCGAGGTCTACGTCACCGGCCGCATCAAGGACCTGGTCATCCTCAACGGCCGCAACCTGCACCCGCAGAGCATCGAGTGGGAGGTGGCCCAGGTCGAGGGCGTCCGCAAGGGCAATGTCGTCGCCTTCAGTCGTCCCGGCGCAGCCAGCGAAGAGCTGGTGATCGTGCTGGAGAGCCGCGCGACCAAGACCGAGGCCGACCGCCTGGCGCTGCGGCAGAATGTCCAGAAGCAGGTGCTGCGCAAGATGAGCGTCAACCCAGCCGACATCGTCATCGTCGATGTCGGCATGCTGCCCAAGACCAGCTCCGGCAAGCTGCAGAGGCGCAAGACCCGCCAGCAGTACCTGACCCACGGCGTCGGCCACGAAGGCTCGCGCACCGCGGGCTCCTCGGCCAGCACAGTCACCCTGGCCCGCCACATGGCCAAGGGGGTCTGGTCTCGCACCAAGGCCGCGCTGCGCAAGTAGACCAAGTAGACAAGGAAGTCCGCTGCCCGGCCGGGCCCCTGCCTTGATAGGCGGGGCGCCCTGCCGGTGAGCATTCACGCCTGCGCCACCCAAGCCTGCGCACCTTCAAGGGTCGCACCCCATTTCCCTAGACTCTCGGAGCCCATCCAATGGACGAAGCCAAGATCCTCGATCTCATCAAGGAAGCCCTCAACGATGTGGCTCCGGGTCGCGAAGCCGACTTTGCCAAGGTGACCCTGACGAGCACCATCGAAGACCTGGGTCTGGACTCGATCGCCACCATGGAGATGGTCGGCTACCTCGAAGAACAGGTCGACGCGACCTTCCCCGACGAAGATCTGGCCAAGGTCTCCTCGATCATGGACCTCACAGCCCTGGTCCGCGCCAGCCAGACCTAGGCCGACCGCGCGCCGAGGCGCTCATCGCCTCGACAGGTCCTGCAACCCCTGACGCGATCAGGCGCGGCCCCGCCCCTCCCCGGCGCCCGCCCGGTCGCTGCCCGCCCGCGGGCGAGATGGAGAAGCCACGGTGAGCGCTCAATCCCAGGCAGCCTCCCACACTCCCTCGATCCCCGTCGCCATCATCGGCATGGGCTGCCGCTTCGCGGGTGCCGCCGATCTGCAAGGCTACTGGGATCTCATCCGCTCGGGCGGCAACGCCTTTGGGCCGGTCCCCGAGAACCGCTGGGAGCGCGCCGCCTTTGTGGACAGCTCGCGCCGCGCCACCGACAAATCCTACACCGACGTGGGCGGGTTCATCGACGACATCCGCACCTTCCCGGCCTTGGCCCTGGGGCTGCCCCCGCGCCGGGTCGAGGTGATGGATCCACAGCAGCGCCTGGCCCTGGAGTGTGCGATCCAGGCGCTAGAGGACGCGGGCCTGCGCGGCCAGATGCCCAAGCGGACCGGCGTATACATTGGCGTCACGGCACAAGAGTGGCGCAACCTGCTCAACTCGCGAATCGTGCTGGCCCTGGCCGCCACCGGCGCCTTTGGCACCGCTCCCGCGGACCCGACCGATCTGCTCGACTCGGTCGACCACGTCGTACCCAGTCGTCCCTTCACCGCCATCGGCGTCCTGGGCAATATGATCGCGGCGACCATCGCCCAGGAGCTGGACCTGCATGGTCCCGCCTACACCACCGACGCGGCCTGCGCGTCGGCGATGATGGCCCTGGAGAACGCGGTGAGCCACTTGCGATCCGGCGCGGTGGACGCCGCCCTGGCCGGTGGGGTCTACCTCTGCATCACGCCGGACCACCACGTCGCCTTCAGCCGCATCGGCGCCATGAGCAAGAGCGGCCACTGTCGCCCCTTCGACCACCGCGCCGACGGCTTCGTACAGGGCGATGGCGCGGGCGTGGTCGTCCTGAAGCGGCTCGTGGATGCCGAGCGAGACGGAGATCGGATCTACGCGGTCATCCACGGGGCCGCGACCAATAACGACGGCCGAGGCGACGGCCCGATGGCCCCTCGGGTCCAGGGCCAGGCCGACGCGGTCCGTGATGCCTGGCGCGACTCGGGCATGGACCCGTCCCGCCTGGGCTACATCGAAGCCCACGGCACCGGCACCGCGGTCGGTGATGTCACCGAGCTGACCGGACTGCGCAGCGCCCTGGGAGACCACGTCATCCACGCCGCCCTGGGCAGCTCCAAGGCCAACGTCGGCCACACCATGTCGGCTGCGGCCATCGCCGGCCTGATCCGCACCGTCCTGGCCATCTACCACCGCGAGATCCCACCCCTGGGCGCCTTCGAGCACCCCAAGCCCGAGCTTCCCATACAGGGCAGCGGCTTCTGGATCCCGACCGCGCCCACCCCCTGGACGGACGATCTCCGCCTGGCCGGGGTGTCCTCCTTCGGCTTCGGCGGCACCAATGGTCACGCCGTCCTGTCCGCCTGGCACGAAGAGACACCCACCGAACATCCAGCACAGCACGAGCTGGTCTGCATGTCGGCCAGCGACGAGACCGCCCTGCGGGACCTGGCTGGCCGCACCGCCGACGCCATCGCCATGGACCCGACCCTGAGCGCCGCCGCCGTGGCAAGGGCCTGGGCCGGCCGAATGGCCAACGCCACGCGCTTGGCGATGGTCGTCAAGGACCGCCAGGACCTGATCGACAAGCTGCGCGCTGTCGCGACCCATGACCGCACCAAGGGCGTCTTCATCGACACCGCCGAAGACGCGCCGCGGATCGCCTTCATGTACCCGGGCCAGGGCAGTCAGCGCCCCGGGATGCTTCAGGATCTGCGCCGCCGCTTTCCCACGATCCAGGCTGAGCTCGACCGGATGGAGCAAGCCCTGGTCGACGACCTGCCCCTGCCGCTGAGCCACCTGCTCTACCCCGAGCTGCGCGATCAGCCGGTCGACGACGCCCAGGCCACCCGCGAGCTGACCGACACGGCCGTCTGCCAGCCCGCCCTGCTCAGCGCAGCCACCGCCCTGACCGCCCTGCTGGCCGAGGTCGGGGTGCACCCCCACGTCGTGGTCGGCCACAGCCTGGGGGAATTCACGGCCGCCGCCGCCGCTGGCGTGATCTCGCCCGAAGACGCCGCCCGCTTCGTCGCCCGCCGAGGACGCGCCATGGCCGCGCTGCCGGGGGACCACGGGGCGATGGCCGCGGTCATGGCCGAAGAGTCCCAGGTCGTGGCGCTGTTGGTCGAGGGCGCGGTGATCGCCAACGTCAACCACCCTCGCCAGTTCGTGGTCAGCGGCACCACCGACGCCATCAACCAGGTCCTGGCCAAGGCCGAGGCCGCGGACATCCGCGCCAAGAAGCTCTCGGTCAGCCACGGTTTCCACTCCCCCACCCTCGCGGGCCTGGACAGCGCCAGCCTCCTCGACGATGTCGACCTGTCCGACCCCCAGGTGACCGTCGCGAGCGGCATCGCCGACCACCGCTACCGCGACGCGGCCGACGCCCACGATGTCTTCCTGCGCCACGCGAGCTCGCCCATCCAGTTCGTCCGCGCCCTGCGCCAGTGCCACGATGCCGGCGCCGATGTCTTCCTGCAGGTCGGGGCTGGCGGACCGCTCGCCAGCTTCGCGCGCGGCAGCCTGCCCCAGGACCACCGCGGCGTGCTCAACCTGGCCAGCACGGACGATCACGACGGCGGCGCCTCGCTCCTCGAGGGCCTCGGCCGCCTCTGGACCCTCGGCGCCCCGGTCGATGTGCGCGCCATCGCCGCCCCAGCCACGGTCGCCAGCCTGCCTCCCAGCGTCCTGCCTCGCGAGGACTACTGGGCCGTCAAGGCCGAAGCGCAGCTCCCCCTGACGATCCCTGGCATCGCCACCCGGGCCCGCACCGCTCCCTCCCCCAAGGCCCGGACCGCCCGCACCGCGCCGACCGATGCGCAGCCGCCCGCCGCCCCGGCAGATTCGGACCTGCCCACCCAGGTGCGTCAGGTCATCGCCAAGGTCAGCGCCTACCCGCTGACCGCCCTCAAGCCCGCCATGGGGCTGATCGACGACCTGGGCTTCGACAGCCTGATGGTCAACGACCTGGTCGTCGGGCTCAAGGACGCCTTCCCCGCGGTCGAGGGGATCCCCCAGGATCTGCTGATCAACCACCCGACCGTGCAGGACATCATCGACTTCGTCGACAGCGTCGGCCAAGGGGACGCGATGGCGGTCGATGACGACGCGCCCCTGTCCGCCTGGAGACCCGTCTGGCACAAGGCCCCCCACG
>JAADHA010000042.1 GCA_013152105.1 Oligoflexia bacterium
CGGCCTGCGCCACAGCGGAGCCAGCGCACATCCACGCGACGTTCGCGGCGCCCACCCCCGCGCCCCGCGTAGCTCGCAGCCCGACGACGAACCCGACCCTGCCCCTGCCCCTCTGGCACCTCGCAGCATCGTGGCCTTGGCGGCGGCCAAGCCACGCCCCGACCTCGACTCGTCTCCTCCACCCACCCTCCACCAAGTCCAGCCCCAGGGCGACGATACGGGGCTCGAGCATCCCCCCCTCCTGCCCGAATCGGCCACCCTGCAAGCGCGCTTCCATGCCTTCCGACGCTGGCTCGAGTGCGGAGGAATCGACCGAGACCTCTGGGCCCACGACGCGATCCTGCTGGCCGAGCACCCGCCCGAGCTGCACATCGGATTCCGCTCCAAATTCAACGTCGGCCAGGCGAAGCGCAAGAAGAACGACCCCCGGCTCCGCCAGGGACTGGAAGCCTACTTCCCCCAGTGCAGCGCCGTAAAGATCGAGCTGGCCGAGGCCGGGGGGCAGAGCCGCCGCGAGGCGGACGAGATCACCTACCAACAGCGGGTCCAAGAGCTGACCACCGAGTTGGGCACCCACCCGCTGGTCCTCGAGCTGCAGCGCGTACTCGGAGCGGTCCTGACCGACGTCGTCCCCGACACCACCGTCAAGGCGGTAGGGGACGATGAACTCGATGACCCCGAGGACGAGCAGACATGAGCCATCGTGATCCCATGCGCCACGCCATCATCCAGATGTCTCGCTTCCCGGGAATCGGCCAGCGCACCGCTCAGCGCCTGGTCTATTGGCTGCTACGCCAGCCCAAGGTGGTCGCCGAAGAGATCGCCGCCGGGATCGCGGAATTGCACGGTGGCATGACCCAGTGCTCGGTCTGCTGCAACGTCTCGGGCACAGACCCCTGCCGGATCTGCGCCACCACCGACCGCGACACCGGCATCGTGTGCGTGGTCGAGCGGCCCCAGGACGTCGCCGCCATCGAAGCCAGCTCCGCCCACCACGGCCGCTACCACGTCCTCAATGGCGCCATCTCGCCCCTCGATGGCATCGGGCCCGACCAGCTCGCGATCCAAGAACTGCTGGCCCGCGTCCAAGCGGCGGAGTTCACCGAGATCGTCGTCGCCACCGACCCCGATGTAGAAGGCGACGCCACGGCCCTCTATCTGGCGGCCTTGATCAAGCCCCTGGGCATTCGAGTGACCCGCCTGGCACACGGCATCTCGGTCGGCACCGAGATCGAATACGCCGATAAATCCAGCGTGGCCCGGGCCCTGGAGAACCGGCGCGAGCTCTGAATCAGGCGCCGCCCCCCCAGCGGGGCTTAGCTGTCCCGGCCCCTGAGCTGCGCCTTGAGCAGGTCCCCGTTCATCCGGCCGATGACCTCGACGGGGATCCCCTTGGGACAGTAGGCTTCACACTCTTCGTGATTGCTGCAAGGGCCGAAGCCTTCCGCGTCCATCTGCTGGGTCATGGCCTGGACACGAGAGAAGCGCTCGACCTGGCCCTGGGGCAACAAGCCCAGGTGGTTGATCTTGGCACCCGTAAACAGCATGGCCGATGCATTCGGGCAACTGGCGACACAAGCGCCACAGCCGATGCAGGCCGCGGAGTCAAAGGCCCGGTCCGCGATCTCCTTGGAGATGGGGATCGCGTTGGCGTCCTGGGCAGATCCCGTGCGCACCGACACATAGCCGCCTGCCTGGACGATGCGGTCGAAGGCGCTGCGGTCGACCATCAGGTCCTTGACGACAGGGAAGGCCGCCGATCGCCAGGGCTCGATGATCAGCTCATCACCGTCGCTGAAGCTGCGCATATGGAGCTGGCAAACGGTCGTCTCGGGCTGCCCGCCATGAGCCTTGCCGTTGACCATGAAGCCGCAGCAGCCACAGATGCCCTCACGGCAGTCATGCTCGAAGACGATCGGGTCCTTGCCCGCCAGCTCCAGCTTGTCATTCACCACGTCAAGCATCTCAAGGAAGCTCTGGTCCTTTGAGACACCGGTGGCCTGAAAGGTCTGGAACTGGCCGACGTCGCTGGGGCCTTTCTGACGCCAGACGTGCAGGGTGAGGTTCACGGTCTTCTCCCTTTACTTGTAGCTACGCTGGGTCAACTTGACGTACCGGAACTCGAGCTGTTCCTTGTGCATGGTCGGCTTCTGGTCGACGCCTTGGTATTCCCAGGCGGCGACGTACCGGAAGTTCACATCATCGCGCCGGGCTTCGCCTTCTTCCGTGGCGTGCTCAACCCGGAAGTGACCGCCGCATGATTCCTCGCGCTGACGCGCGTCGAGGGCCATGACTTCAGCGAACTCGAGGAAGTCCGCCACGCGGCCAGCACGCTCCAGGGTCTGGTTCAGATCGCCCGCGCTGCCAGGCACGCTGACATTTTCCCAGAACTCGGCCCGAATCTCGGGAATCCGCCCCAGCAAGGTCGTCAGATCGTGCCGGTTGCGTGCCATCCCACAGTTGTTCCACAGCTCCAGGCCCAGCTCACGATGGAAGCTGTCCACGGTCCGCTTGCCCTTGATGGACAACAGCTTGTTGATGCGGTCCGTCACCTGTTCTTCAGCCTGGGCGAACTCACCCCAGTCGGTGCTGCTCTTGCGCGGCCCCTGGATTCCCAGGTAGTGCCCAATGGTGTAGGGCAGCACGAAGTAGCCATCCGACAGGCCCTGCATCAGGGCGCTGGCGCCCAGCCGGTTCGCGCCGTGGTCACTGAAGTTGGCTTCGCCCAGGACGAAGAGTCCTGGCACATTGCTTTGCAGGTTGTAGTCGACCCAGAGCCCACCCATTGCGTAGTGGGGAGCCGGGTAGATCCGCATGGGCTGTTCGTAGGCCGATTCGCCCGTGATGCGCTGATACATATCGAAGAGGTTGCCGTAGCGTTCGCCGACTTCCTTCCTGCCCAGCCGTTCGTAGGCATCGGCAAAGTCCAGGTAGACCCCGTTGCCTTCAAAGGAGACACCGTGGCCGGCGTCACAGACCAGCTTGGCGTTGCGACTGGCCACGTCCCGCGGCACCAGGTTTCCGAAGGTCGGATACCGACGTTCCAGGTAGTAGTCACGGTCCGACTCGGGGATGTCGCCGGGATGCCGACCAACCTTGGCGGCCTTGGCATTCCACGCGTCTTCCGCGTTCTTCGGTACCCAGACCCGTCCATCATTGCGAAGAGACTCGCTCATCAGGGTCAACTTGGACTGGTAGCCCCCGCTGACCGGGATGCAGGTCGGGTGGATCTGCGTGTAGCAGGGGTTCGCGAAGTAGGCACCGCGCCGAGTCGCGCGCCACGTCGCCGTGACGTTGCTGCCCATGGCGTTCGTCGACAAGAAGTAGACGTTGACGTAGCCCCCGGTGGCCAGGACCACCGCGTCCGCCGCCCAGCGCTCGATCTTTCCCGTCACCAGGTGACGAGTGATGATGCCGCGGGCGTGCCCGTCATGCACCACCAGGTCCTGCATCTCGGTGCGCGGGAAGATCTTGACGGTTCCCGCCTGGATCTGACGGGAGAGCGCTTGGTAGGCACCCAGCAGTAGCTGCTGACCCGTCTGCCCCTGGGAGTAGAAGGTCCGGCTGACCAGCGCACCACCAAAGGAACGGTTGCCCAACAGGCCACCGTACTCACGGGCAAAGGGCACCCCTTGGGCGACCGCCTGATCGATGATGTTGTTGCTGATCTGGGCCAAGCGGTAGACGTTCTCTTCACGGGCCCGAAAGTCGCCACCCTTGATGGTGTCGTAGAACAGCCGGAAGACGCTGTCCGCGTCCCCTTGGTAGTTCTTCGCGGCGTTGATGCCACCCTGAGCCGCGATCGAGTGAGCGCGTCGCGGACTGTCTTGAAAGCAGAAGTTCAGGACGTTGTAGCCAAGCTCACCCATGGTCGCGGCCGCCGAGGCCCCAGCCAGACCCGTGCCGACCACGATGACCGTGTACTTGCGCTTGTTCGCCGGGTTGACCACCTTCATGTCGAACCGATGCCGATCCCAGGCAGTCTCGATGTCACCACCAGGGGCATTGCTTTGGAGCGTCATGTCAGTGGCCTCCGGCCTGGCCGACCAGTCCGGTCAGCACGGCGAGCGGGATGGAGCAGTTGCCAACCACGATGATGACGGCGACCGCGGTTGCAAAGGCGCGGGCCATCTTGTCGTAGCGAGGATTGGTCAGGCCCAGCGTGCGGAACATGCTGTAGGCGCCATGCCCCAGGTGCATTCCCAGCAGCAGCATCGCGACGATATAGAAGGCGACGATGCCCCCCTGGATGGCAGCCGTCGTGCCAGCGGTCGACAGCGAGAAGGCCGCTGAGACGTTCTGATAGGCGAAGCACTGGAGGTCGCCCGAGGCCTGGACTGCGCAGTGTTGCAGGTCGGGATGAACCGAACCAATCGTCAGGTGGAGCAGGTGGAAGATGATGAACAGCAGCAGGATGGGGCCGCTGACCCGCATCGTGCGGCTGGCATAGGTGGAAGCCTTGCTTTGCCACTTGCGGTAGCCCTGGGGGCGCGCGACCTTGGCCCGCAGGGTCAGCACCACCGACGACCAGATGTGGACGACGACGAGCACCAGCAGCACGATGCGCGCGATCCACAGCAGGAGCTGTTCGCTTTGCAGGAAGGCCGCGTAGTGGTTGAGGGCAGAGGCGCCCAGGAAGACCTGGAGGTTCCCCACCATATGGCCGATGACAAAGGCAAACAGCACCAGGCCCGAGATCGCCATGGTGATCTTGAGGCCGATGGTGCTCTTTGCGAACCGCATGAACCAGTTCATGAGCGCTCTCCAGAGAGGGGCGGCTGCGGACTGCACGTAGCAGGCAGCTATGTCAACGGACCGGGCATAGCAAGCCAAAATCACGGACTCTTGCCATGAACGAAACTCATGCAAGATGAAGCTCAGCCCGACCCGGAAGGAGTCAATACAGTAGATCTACCGCGGGTTACCACCCCCGAGCCAAGCGAGAAGGTCTCCGCAATGTCTGAACACAGCTCATGGATTGATCAGATCCCCTCGCTGGATGCCCTGCGGGTCTTCCAGGTCGCGGCCAGCCAGCGATCCTTCTCGGCTGCGGCCCGCCAGCTCCACGTGACCCAGGGGGCGGTCAGCCACCGCATACGCGGCCTGGAGGACGCACTCCAGACCCCACTCTTCCTGCGGACCGGCCGCCGAGTCGAGCTGACCGAGGCCGGTCGAAGCCTCCAGCGCGCGGTCGACCAGGCCTTCGCTTCACTGGAGCTCGGCCTGTCTGAGCTCCGGGCAGGCAAGGCCAAGGCCCCACTGATGGTGAGCTGCTCGCCCTCGTTCGCGATCCGTTGGTTGGTCCCCCACCTGCCCCTGCTCCACGCCGCGGCGCCCGATCTGGACGTGCGAATCTCAGCCAGTGACCGACTGGAACAGCCCGGCCAGCACAACATCGATGTGTGCATCCGCTACGGCCCGGGCGGCACCAAGGACGTGGACGAACTGCGCCTCTCCGTCGAGCTGGTCACACCGGTCTGTAGCCCCCAGCTCCTGGTCGGAGGCCCACCCTTGGTCACGCCTGACGATCTGGCGCACCAGGTCTTGCTCCACGACGATATGCTGCGTGGTCACCCCGGCCGGGTGGGTTGGGAACGCTGGCTTCGCGAAGCAGGGGCGAGCCAGGTCGATCCCACACGCGGTGTGCGCTTCAGTCACGCCCACATGGCGGTCGAGGCCGCCCTGGCCGGTCAGGGGGTCGCGCTGGCTCGCGGGATCCTGGTGGCCCGCGATGTGTCCGAAGGGCGCCTGCTCACCCCCTTCGCCTGCTCAGTGGAGAGCGGCCTGGCCTACTGGGTCCTGACCGCGACGGGTGGCCGAGTTCGTCCCCAGGTCGCGCTCTTCCGGCAGTGGCTGCTCGACGCGGTGCGTCTCTTCCCCACGCGATAGCACGACAAGGTGCGAACCTCTCTGCCCTTGCTCATGTGCCTGATCACCGGCTGCGCCGGCTCGATCGCTCCCTACGATGAGGCCGCGGAACCGGCCC
>JAADHA010000229.1 GCA_013152105.1 Oligoflexia bacterium
GGTCCTCCCAGTCACGCGCGCCCGCGCCCTGAATGCTCACCGTCCCCAGCGAGGCGCCCGTGCTGTCCATCGCGTAGAGCACGGTCCCGCCCCCCGAGTCATTGTGGGACCACAACACGCCGTCACGGGTGCGGCTCTCGACCAGGCCGGATGCCTCGGTCAGATCGGGGAAACCCAGGGTCCCGACCTGAACCCCCACGGCGTCCTGGACACAGGCCGGCCCGGGCGGCGTGGTCGTGCCGCCCGTACCCGCATCCCCTCCGTCTGCCGAGCCGGTCCCACTGCCCCCGGAGGTCCCGGTGCCAGTGCCGGTGCCGGTGCCGGTGCCAGACCCCCGCCCGCTGTCGAGAGTCGACACCTTTGACTCGCACGAGGAGCAGGCGAGCGCCATCGGGCCGAGAAAGTAGAGGAGAGAATGTGCCATCTACCAGCGCCCCTGTACCCGAAAGAGGAAGTCGTAGGGATAGGGCAGTGGCTGAGCGCTGGCCTGATCGAGGGTGTCGAGCTGCGCGGAGCTGAGGACAAGCTCGGCGGCTGGCAGGTTCTCTTCGAGCTGGGCAACAGAGCGACAGCCGAAGATGACGCTGCTGACCCCCGGCTTGTGAAGGAGCCAGGCCAGCGACACCTGGGCCGGCGTGGCACCGGTCTCTTCGGCGACCTTGTCCACCGCCGCCAGGATGCCCCAGTGACGCGGATTGTCCATCCCCTGAAACGCCCCGTGCCACTTCGCCAGGCGGCTGGCGTCAGCGGGCGCCTGTCCCTGACGCACCTTTCCGGTCAAGAAGCCGCTGGCGAGAGGCGACCAGGGGATCACCCCCAGGCCCCACCGCAGGGCAGCCGGAATGTGCTCCTTCTCCAGGTTCCGCTCGACCAGGCTGTACTGCATCTGGAGGGACACCCACCGCGACAGGCCCTGGGCCTTGCTGATCCACAAGCTGTCCACCAGGCGATACGCAGCGTAGTTGCTGGCCCCGATGTACCGGACCTTGCCCTGGTGGACCAGGTCGTCGAGGGCGCGCAGGGTCTCTTCTTCGGGCACCTCGATGTCCTGCATGTGGATCTGGTACAGGTCGATCCAGTCGGTCCGCAAGCGCCGCAGGCTCTCCTCGCAGGCCCGGATGATGTGCCGACGACTGGCACCGCTGCCACTGGCGGTGGTGAAGCGGAACTTGGTGGCCAGCACGACCCGGTCCCGCGCCCCGGTGTCCTTGAACCAGTCCCCGACGATACGCTCGGACAAGCCGTCCTGGCCGTAGATGTCGGCGGTATCAAAGAACTGCAGGCCGGCGTCCAGGGCTCGGCTCATGATCGCCTTGGATGTCTTGGCGTCACAGCCGACCTGGTGCATGAAGGATGACTCGTCCGCTTCCCCAAAGGTCATGGTGCCGAGGCAGAGCGGGGAGACCTGCAGGCCAGATCGGCCGAGCTTGACGAGGTCCATTGGGTACTCCTGGAGTTCCAGTCTAGCGGGTCTATCTTGGCCATGCACAAGAGCGCCCCTGTCTACAGGAGATCCGCCGGGGGACCACCCGAGGCCCCAAGTCGTCGACCTGGCCCTCCCAGACCGCTTAAGATGCCTTCCATGAACACGCTCCGCCTCTCGCGACCGGCTCTCCCCCTCCTGCTGAGGGTGCTGGGCACTGGCCTGCTCGCCACCGCCTGCAACACCGACTTCCAGGTCACGGGGATCGCCGCCCGCCTGGTGGCCTCGCCCACTCTCACCGACTTCGGCACTGTGCCCGTGGGTGCCGCAGCCCAGGCCGAGCTGACCCTGTCCGCCACCACCGGCACCATCGACGTGCTGGCGGTGGAGCTGGTGGGGACCGACAGCGACAGCTTCAGTTGGGTGGACACCAGCCTGCCCACGGTGGCCGAGGACCAGCCCGCGACCCTGGTGATCGAGTATCGCCCGACCGCCGCCGGCTACCAGTGGACCGACCTCAACATCCAGACCGACGAAGCCGACCACGCCACCCACATCGTGCAGCTCCGCGGCCTGGCCGCCCAGGGCGTGATCCGCGCCTGGCCGATGGTGGTGGACTTCGGACCGGTCGCCCCGGGCGACACCGCCAGCGCCACCGTGACCCTCAGCAACGAAGGCCAGGTCGACCTGAGCGTGGCCGACCTGTCAATGACCGGCACCGACCCCGACCGCTTCGCCGCCAGCGATCTGCCGCTCTCCGTCCCAGCCAGCACGCAGGTCGCCATGACCCTGCTCTTCTCGCCCCTCGACTCGTCGAGTGCGGTCGCCACCGCCACGCTGGACCTGGGCGGGGCCGCGGAGTTGGGCTTCCTCACCCTGCGTGGAAACGCCTGTGAGACCGCGACCAGCGATCTCTACGATCAGGACGGGGACGGCGTGTCCTGGTGTGCCAACGACTGCGACGACAACGACGCCAATGCCCACCCAGGCGGCACCGAGATCTGCGACGGGATCGACAACGACTGCGACGGCACGGTGGACGAAGGCACCAGTTGCTACGACGATGACGGCGACGGCTACACCGAAGACGAAGGCGACTGCCACGATGGCGACAGCGGGATCAACCCCGGTGCTACCGAGATCGACGGCAACGGCATCGACGACGACTGCGATGGCGTGGTGGACAGCGGCGGCGACGACGGCGACGGGGACGGCTGGGCCGACACGGCCGGGGACTGCGACGACACCAACCCCTCGGTCAACCCCGGCGCGATCGAGGTGGCGGACGGGATCGACAACGACTGCGATGGCCTCATCGACGAGGGCACCGACAGCTACGACGACGACGGGGACGGCTACACCGAAGACGGCGGCGACTGCAATGACACCGACGCCAGCATCCATCCCGGTGCCACCGAGTCCGCCAACTGGGTGGATGACAACTGCGACGGCAGTGTCGACGAGGGCACGGTCAACGCCGACGATGACGGCGACGGTTTCAGCGAGATCGGGGGCGACTGCGACGACAGCGACGACAGCGTCAGCCCCGCCCAGCCTGAAGTGATCGGCGACGGCATCGACAACAACTGCGACGGGAGCGCGCTGTGAACCTCACCCTGCTGGCCCTTCTCGCCGGGTCCGGCCCGTCCTGGGCCCAGTCCTCGACCTGCTCGTCGGTCAGCATTGTCGACGAGCTGACCTGTAGCTCCGAGATCAGCGGACGAATCACCACCGGCACCCCCAGCGAGCTCGGCGGGGCCTCGGCCCCCAACTACTACAGTTGTGGTGACCCCTACGCGCCCCTCAGCCAGCTCGGTGGGGACCAGAGCTATCAATTCAGTTGCCTGTCCAGCGGCTCGGGCACCCTTCGGGTCAGCGATCTGGACTGCGACCTGGACATCTACATCCTGGGCGACACCTGCGACCCCTACTCAGATTGTGTCGCGGGCTCGACAGCGGCCCGGACGGCCACGGACTCGGTGACCTTCCCCTGCACCGCGGGCGACACCTACTACGTGGTGGTCGAGGGCTATGGCTACACGACCTCGGGAGGTGGGGCCTGTGGGGCTGGCGAAGGCAACTACACGCTGTCCTTCGATGTCTCCGCGGGGACGGGCTGCCCCGAGGACTGCGATGACGGCATCGACAACGACTACGACGGCGACATCGACTGCGACGACAGCGACTGTGCCGCTGATCCCCTGTGCGATTGCGACGAGGACGACGATGGCTACGACGCCTTGTCCTGCGCTGGCACCGACTGCGACGACACCGACGCCGCCACCTACCCCGGGGCGCCTGAGACCGCGGACGGCGCGGACAACGACTGCGACGGCACCGTAGACGAGGGCACGGACTGGTACGACGACGACGGCGACGGCGTGACCGAAGAAGGCGGCGACTGCAATGACGCCGACCCCACCGTACACCCGGGCGCGGCCGAGACCGCGGATGGCGTGGACGAGGACTGCGACGGGATCATCGACGAGGGCACCAGCGCCTACGACGATGACGGCGACGGCTACAGCGAAGATGAGGGCGACTGCCACGACGGCGACGCCAGCATCAGCCCCGACGCCACCGAGATCATGGGGAACGGCATCGACGACAACTGCGACGGGATCGTCGACGACGGCGCGGGCGACGCGGATGGCGACGGCTTCACGACCTGGGCTGGTGACTGCAACGACGAAGACGGCACCATCCACCCGGGCGCGGAAGAACTGCCCGATGGCATCGACAACAACTGCGACGGCGTCACCGATGAAGGCACGGCGGCCTACGACGACGACGGTGACGGCTGGTCGGAAGCGGCCGGTGACTGCAATGACGCCGACGCCCAGATAAACCCCGACGCCACCGAGATCACCGACAACGGCATCGACGACAACTGTGACGGCGACGTCGACGAAGGTGGCGACGGATTCGACGACGACGGTGATGGCTTCACGGAAAACGGGGGGGACTGCGACGACGCCAACGCCAGCGCCAGCCCCAGCAGCACCGAACTGCCAGGCAACGGCATCGACGACGACTGTGACGGCGACATCGACGAAGACGACACCATCGACGGTGACGACGACGGGTGGAGCACCGAAGACGGCGACTGCGATGACGGCGACGGCTGGGTCAACCCCGGCAGCCCTGAATTCTGCGACGGCGTGGACAATAACTGCGACGGGGTCGTGGACGAAAACTGCGTCGGCGACAGCACCGTGGACGCCACCGGGGACGGCTCCGCCTGCGGCTGCGCGGTCGGTTCACCGCTCAGCGGACTCTTGGGCCTGATGCTGGGCACGCTGGCCCTGGTCCGGCGGCGGCGCCAGTCCCACCGTGACCGTCAGCGGCCCTGACGGTAGCGCCGACGCGCCTCTTCCTGAAGCAGCACCTTTTGCTGGGAGCTGATCCCGTCCTGGCCCTGGACAAAAGCAACGATCCGCCGGAAGCCAAACGCCGTCGAGGTCGCCATCTCCAGCACTTGGACCCGCAGCCCCTCCAGGCGGTCCACCTGCAACGAGTCGCGGCGTTGCGGGCTGCGGCGATCCAGGCCATCCGCGACCGCCTGCGCAAGGCGTTGGTCCGCCGACTCGGCCGTACCCCCAAGCACTGGTCGCTGGCGCACAGAAACCAGGCGGTCCCCCACCGGCCGCCCCAGCAAGTCCGTCACCCCGGGTACGCCACCGCCCCGAGCAGCCGCCAGGTGGGCCAGCGGCATGGCCAGATTCAGGGCTTCCAGGGTGGCGATGCCATAGAACCAGATCCGGCCGGGGGTGCGCAGTTCTCCGGCACCGTCCTGCACATCGGGGCCCGCTCGGTGATGGGCCGAGACCACCCGCTGGTGCGGCGCCACGCGGTCATTCCATGCCGCCACCTGGGCCGCGTCCTGCTGGTCGACCGGGGGAGCCTGAAAGGTGACGACCCGGCCGATGGCCTGGGGATAGCGACTGGCCGCGAGCTGGGCGACCACCCCGCCAATACCGTGCCCGACCAGATCGATTCGGCTACGGGCACCCCGCAAGGCCGCGACGATATCGGCATCGTTGGCCGCGAGCTGAAAGCTACCGATCCCCTGGGCGTCCAGGTCGGTCACGACACCCTGGCGAAGGGTCGCCCCTCGAAAGGCAAGCACCGGCCGCAGCGGCGCACCGTGCAATTCCAGCATGGCGTGGCCCTGGGGCGTGGTCGGCGCCGCGGCACCCGGCAGCGGCAGGAATACGGCCGCCCGCAAGCCCGACTCGGGCCGATCCAGGACCGGTCCCGCGCGATAGCCCCAGGCGCGCACGCGGTCCGGGTCCAGGCGCCCGTAGGCGCCCAAGCGGGCCAGTTGTTCGTAGATCACATCCTGCGAGGGCAGGTCGTGGGTGACGGCGAGCACCGTGGGCAGCCGGTCAGGGTCGTCGAGGATCCGCCGCAGCTCAGCCGTCGGGCCGTCGATAGGGGCCGCCCTGGTCACAGGGGGTCTAAGCTGTTTGTCCGTCATCCAGCCTCGGGGGCCCAAGCAGTGTAGCCCCGTCAGACATTCCGCGGCAGGGCGAAGGCCCCGGGCACCCACGTCGGTCTCT
>JAADHA010000218.1 GCA_013152105.1 Oligoflexia bacterium
CTCTCAAGCAGCGTCAGCCCGATCGTGGCTGGCTCGGCATGGGCAGCATGAATGAGGCTGAGCCGGCGTTTGCGGCCAAGTCGACGCTCTCTGATATGTCTGATATGGAAGACGCCGTCGTCGGCCATGGTCCCATCGAGGGCCCCTTCGACGAGCTCTCCGACCTGGCCATCGAGCGTGATGATCGTTTTCCCGTTCGCGTCACGGTCCAGTTCTACAAGGCCACGTCCACCGGACGCCTCACTGACAGCGATGTGCGCGAGATTCGTGAACAGATCGATGCAGTGTACGGTGACCCCGCCTTCGTGAGCAGCCTGGTCACTGACGGCTACACCGGTCGGTCTACCGAGTGGGCAGCGCGCCCCGAGTCTGCGAACTGGGCCCGTCCGAGCTGGCAGTGGCTCAAGGCTTGGTGAGGGGATCGCTTCCCTGAAGGCCGCTACAGTCGCCCTCGGGCGTCCTTGGCGGCCTTGCTCTTGGGCCACAGTCGCACGACATCTTCGTAGAAGAGCTTTGCGTTGTCGGGCTGACCCTGCTTGTCGAAGCACTCACCCTGTCGCAGCATCGCCCAGGGCGCCCAAGCGGACTTTTTGTACCGGTCGATCACTTCCTGGAAGCGCAGCACCGCCGCCTGGTATTCGCCCGCGTTGAAGGATGCCTCGGCCAGGCGGTAGCGGACCTCGGCCAGGTTGGCGTCGTCGGGGTGTAGTTTCACCAGACGGTTGAGCACAGCTTCGGCCGCCTGGTTTCGTCCTGCCGCCAGGTGCTCTTTGGCCAGGGCCAGCATCTCGTCTGGATCGGTCACCGCTGTCGCGGTCGTCAGGGGCCGATCCTGGTCGCCTGGTGAAGTGTCCTGGGTGCCCCCGTCTGCCGAGTCCGCGGTGTCGCCAGTGTCGGCATCCGCCTCGTCCGCCACGATGACAGGCGGCGGGGTGGGCTCCAGTCCGAGGCTGCTCTCGAGCTGTGCCGTGCGGTCTTCCAGCCACTGCAAGCGGTAGGCGGCGTCTTCAGCCTGGGCTGCGCCTTGGATCACCTTGCGGCCGATGTCGTGGTTGAGCACTTCGACATCGCCGCGGATGTTCGCCACCTCGGTCCGAACCTGGTCGAGGGTCTCCATGCGCATGATCTCGTCCTGGCCCCGGGCTCGGGTCAGCTCTTCGAGTTGGTCGACACGAGCTTCGATCTCGGTGAATTGGTTCTCGAGATTGTCGGTTCGGGTGCGTTGGAGGAGCGCTTCGCGGTGCCAGGTCTCACTGGCCGACTGGCCAGTGCGGTCGAGCACACAGCCGCTGGTCGTGATCAGCAGCGGGAGCAGCAGGGGGAGGATCGACGTGGCCATGCGGCCTCCAGAGCAGGGGCGTGGGGGTCGAGGCCTTCTAACCCTCATCGCTCGGCGATGATTTCGCCGCGCCGGTTGGCGGTCCAGGCGGTCTCGTCGTGGCCGCGGTCGATGGGGCGTTCCTCGCCATATGAGATGGTGTTCAGGCGACTGGGCATCACTCCTCGCGCCACCAGGTAGCGCTGGATCGCCTCGGCCCGGCGTTGCCCAAGGGCCAGGTTGTAGGAGGTTGTACCGCGTTCATCGCAGTGCCCCTCGACGCGGATGGGCGAGGCCAGGGCTGTCAGGCACGGGGCTTGCGCGTCCAGCATCGACCGGTCGGCGGTGGCCAGCGAGGCCGAGTCCAGGTCGAAGTGGACCGTCAGGTGGCTGCAAGCCGCGGCCGCGTTGGGGTCACGGTAGTCGGGATTCACCCACAGACCACCGCGTAGCATCGCTTCGTCCCCCGATGGATTCTGCACCTTCAGGTCGTATTCGCCCGCGCTCAGCGGCGGAACATCGACCAGGATTGCGTTGTCACCCTGGTAGCGCAGGGCGTTCATTGGCGCGCCGCCGATCCACAGGTGGGCGCCGCTCTCGATGCCGCTGCCGTAGACGGTCGCTGAGAATGCCTTGGCTGGCGGAACTTCGTCGGGGTCGATGCTGATGAGCTGGAGGCGTACGTCGGGTGGGTTCGCGTCGGCGACCCCCACGACATCGTCGTCACCGACGACCTTCTTGCCCGTGCATTTGCCAGCCAGGAGGATCGGGGCAAGGAAGGGGAGCAGGCGAAGAGTGCGGCGCATGCGAGAGCTCGGGCGGAGGTGATGGGAAGACGCGGACGTAGACACGCCTTAGCGAGACAACACTGGACACGTCAAGTTCCCGGCGCCGCTTTGCGTGGCGCCAGGGCGTGAGCGGGCCGTTCCTCAGCGTTCCTCAGCGTTCCACACGCGCCAGAGCGTGGCGGCCGGTCCGGTCCGCGAGGTGGTCGCAAGTTGCTCGGGGGCGCTTCTTCCCATGAGCTTGTGATCGCGCTGGGCCGTAGTGCCCGCACCGTCCAGCGCGGTCGTCGTCGGTACCAGGCAGACACGTCCCTCTCGCGCCATCGGTCTGGATGTCTCTGACAAAGCGGACCCATGTCAACGTGCTGACCCCGGCTGGCGACATTGAGCGCCGGTGCGGGGTCGCGACCAGTCCAGACGCACTCTCGCTGGATTGGTCCCATCGGCGAGGGCAGTGGTCACGAGATGATGTTGGGTCCCATCCACCGTCGGTCCGACGCGGCCCGCGAGACCATGCCCAAAGACCTGCTCAGCATTCTTGGACCGTTCGTTGAGACCATCGATGATCCGCACCGCTTCAAGCACAGCCCGGCGATGTGGACCGGCAACTCAGCATCACCAAGCAGGGTGACTGCTTTCTTTGGCGGATGCTCGTGCGGTCTGCACAGTTCGCTCTCGGGCCCCTCTCCAAGGACAGCGATCTGCGCCGGTGGGGGTTCGAACTCGCCAGTCGCGGCGGTTGCCGCGGGTACAGACGTGCCGTCGTGGCCGTCGCCAGCAAGCTCGCCGTCCTCCTCCATCGGCATGGCCCGCTTGTCCGAGATCTCCCACCCCATCGCCAGCTTGCCCCCAACGGCACCCACACGGTGACATGCATCGGGCCCACTACTGGCCCACCAAGAGTGCGGATGGTCGCGCTAGAGCGATCAGTGATGCTGCGCGGAATGGCCGATCAGTAGCTTGAAGGCGACCAATCGCCATATGGTCCGCCGAATGCGCCCATGTCGTTGCGGCTCGTGTCAATGTCGTCGTAGCCCGAGAGGGGATTGCCTGCGTCCTGGCATGGTGAGAAACCTTCCGTCAGAGTGTAGTCGCCAGCTTCCGGGTTCGTGAGTCGCGGATCCACCTCAAGGTTGTCCACACCGTCAAGTAGCCAATCAAAATTGTCGATGTAGTTGTCCCAGGAGTCGTTGTAGCTGCAGTCGGAACTCGCGCCGCCGACGCCGGTTCCGCCATCCGTCTTGGCGACGATGTTGTTGAAGAACAGTGTAGTGTCCGCGGTGTAGACAGCGTAGCCAAAGGATGAGATGAGGTTGTCGTAGATGAGGTTGTTGAACAGCCACTCAGAGCCCGATGTGCCACCGCCAACCGTCATGATATAGTTTCCGGTGACGTTGTTTACGAAGAGGCTGTTCGACAGTTCGAAGTCCGTTCCTGACGCACCCAACACCGCACTAGATTCCCCAGCGTCGACCTCATTGTTGCGAAAGATCGAGTGTCTCATCGTAACGGACCCGCCCCCGCTAGCGGCGAACAGGGTCCCTTGCCACCGGTTGTCTTCTACTACGAGCCCATCGATGTCGGCGTCGCAGCCGCTAAGGAGTACGCCGTAGCCGTTTGTGCCGCCCGGACTATCGGCAATCCGAAGATCAGACGCTACGAGACTGCCATCGGTGCATGCGAGGGCCCAGGACTCACCGTACTGCGGAGTGCCCGTCAGCGTGAGTCCTTGAAGGCCAACGGACTCTGAGGCCACGGTTACTGCCGGGTTCGAGCCGCCGTCGATAATGGTGTTGTGCGTGCCATCCAATCCCTGAAGGGTCACAGACACCCGGTCGATCTCGACCCAGTCATAGGTTCCAGCGCAGATTCGAATTGTGTCGCCGTCCGTAGCTGCGTCCACCGCAGCCTGAATCGTAGAGAAGGGAGCCCCGCCGTCGCTGCAAACATCGTAGTCGGCGCCTGTGCCGGTGCCGGTGCCGGTGCCTGTGCCGGTGCCGGTGCCTGTGCCGGTGCCCGTGCCCGTGCCGGTGCCGGTGCCTGTGTCGGTGCCTGTGCCCGTGCCCGTGCCCGTGCCGGTATCTGTGTTTGCGTCAGCGTCTGGAACACAGAGGCCGTCGACCTCGTGGGTCCCGGGACCGCAAGCGGTATCGGGACTACAGGCAAGCAAGCTTCCAAGTACTGGCAGCACGCGAATGGAAGTGAGCATGACGTAGCTCCGGTTGAGGAAAAGAGTTTACAATGAATGAGTGCCCGACGTCCACTCAGTTCGAAGGTCAGTGGCGTGGAGCCTGCAGGCAATGCCGCGCGACGCAAGCCTGGCGCTCCGCAAGGCCCCGTCCTGCCGCGCCAACGCCGCTACGCCCGAACCATGACGCGTGCTCTACAGCGGGGCTCCACGACAGGACGGAGACCCGCTAGCCTCATCTTGCCCAACGCGATCGCGAGAGACGACGTGCCCACGACCGGCCTTCCCAGTATTGCCAGCGCCTGGCTGGATCCAAGAACATACCCAAAAATACCCATTTTCGAGTGTGCGTTGTGGCGCGGCGAGGTAGGTAGTGGGCATTCCCGGACCAGGAAATGGAGCCCCTTCGCAACCTGCACATCACCCCCGAGATGCTGAAGCTCATTGCGGCACTTGACGAGTTCAAGGGCAGGTGGAGCGCGCTGGGGAACCTCACGCCCGAACGGCTGACGATGCTGAAGCGGGTGGCGACGATCGAGTCGGTGGCTTCGTCGACCCGTATCGAAGGTGTGGAACTGAGTAATGAGCAGGTCGATGCGCTCCTCAGTGGACTGCAGACGACGTCGTTCCGGACGAGAGACCAGCAGGAAGTGGCAGGGTACGCGGATGCGATAGAGTTGGTGTTCGAGGCCTGGCCCTACATGCTGTTGACCGAGAACCACATCAAGCAGCTTCACGGTGTCACGTTGAAGTACTCGTCGAAGGACGAGCGACACCGGGGCAAGTACAAGACGGTCCCGAATCCCGTAGAGGCATTCAACGAGCACGGGCAGAGCCTTGGGGTGGTGTTCCAGACAGCAACACCCTTCGACACTCCTGGCATGGTGCAGGATCTCGTGGACTGGACCAACGGGATGCTTCAGGAGGGCGAGCATCATGTGCTGCTGGTCATCGCGTGCTTCGTCGTGCGCTTCTTGGGAATTCACCCGTTTCAGGATGGAAACGGACGGCTCTCCAGGGTGCTGACGACGCTTCTGTTGCTGCGCGCAGGGTACGAGTACGTGCCCTATTCGTCACTGGAGCGTGTGGTTGAGCAGGACAAGGAGGAGTACTATCGGGCACTTCGGTCTGCACAGGGTAGCCTGGGTGGCAGTGAAGAGAACCTCAATGTCTGGTTGTTGTACTTTCTGCGGTGCATGGATGAGCAGAAGAGGAATCTGGCGGCGAAGATCGAGCGGGAGCAGATGTTCGAGCCACTGAGCGAATTGTCCGCAGCCATCGTGCGTCTGGCGAAGGAGCACGGGCGAGTGACCATGTCCTTCTTGGAGTCGGCGACTGGGGGCAACCGCAACACCATCAAGAAGCACCTACGCGATCTGGTGGAATCCAACCTGATCGAGCGGCACGGACGCGGCCGGGGGACCTGGTACCAACCTGCAAGTCGAGCGCGAACCTTTAAGGCGTAGCGCTGGTCAGCACGGAAGGACCTCGGGGACTCGCGGCAACGCCGGACTGGCCTGGAGCCTGTGTTCGCCCGGCCGCCTACGCTGCGCGCTGGGGGTATCGCGGATTCTGCAGCAGCTCGGGTAGCCTCACTTCGCTGAACGCGATCGCGGGAGACGACGTGCTTGGAGGCGAGGAACGAGCCCGAGGGCATGGCGTTTGCCCGAGATGGGATGAGGAGGCCCGGT
>JAADHA010000217.1 GCA_013152105.1 Oligoflexia bacterium
ATCCTGGGCGGTGTCGTGGCCCTCGCGGCCGTGCTGGCCTTCGGTGGTGGTGCCTGGCTTGGGATGCGACCCGCAGACGATCTCGCTGCGCCGGCTCCTGCCGCCGAAGCTCCTGCCGCCGAAGCTCCTGCCGCCGAAGCTCCTGTCGCCGAGCCTCCCGCTCCACCCCCCGCGGCTGTGGAAGCGCCAGCCGACCTCGCCTCGGCGGTCCTGAGCCCACCCAGCACTGCGGCCGAGCCGACGCCCAGCACAGCACCGCACCAGGCCAGCGTTCTGCCGACCCGCGCCGCCGCCGGCCCCAGGGTGCATGGTCGCTGCGGCGGACCCCAGGGCCAGGTCATCGGCTACTGGTACGCGGGACGGCAGTCGCCCGGCGCCGAAGGTGACACGATCACCGTGCCGCGCGCCACCAATGTGCGGACCGACTACCCCGATAAGCACAACGACTACAACGCCCGCGCCCCCCTGCGTTGCGGGCTGCGATCCGGCGACCGCCTGCATCTCAGCCAGGCCCCGATCCAGGTCCCGGGTGACGCCTGGTGGGTTCCGCTGGCGGCGGGAGACCTGCAGTAGGCGCGGCTCAGGCGGGCGGTGCCACCCGCAGATCGACCTGTACGGCGTAGTGGTCGCTGGGCTCGACTGGCTGCTTGTCGATGACCACGTCGCGGTCGGTGAAGCGGTGGCTGCTGTGAACCACGCAGACCCGGTTGGTCGGGTCTCGGGCCAGGATGTGGTCGAGGCGCGCGGGCTGTTCGGTTCCCGCGTACTGGCGGTGGTAGAGGCTGTTGCAGTCGGTCGCGGTGAAGGTCTGGCGGTGCTCGGTCGAGCAGCAGAGCGGGGCTTTTAGCGCGGCGACTGGGTCGTTTTGCAGGGTCCGCGACAGCCGCACCTCGAGGTCGGCCTGGCTGGTCGAGCGACCGCGAATCGCCAGATCACAGAGTCCGCCGTAGTGATGCAAGAGCGGCAGGCTGATGGCGTTGTGCCACCAGCAGCCGTCGATGGTGCCGTCGGGCTTGCGCCAGGTCTGGCGGCCATAGAAAAGTCCTGAGTTCAGGTCTCCGCCGACGAAGACCAGGTCTTCGGGCGGCCGCCGGGCGATCTCCAGCCCCAGGCTGCGGGCCTGTTGCAGTCGTGCGCGCCAGGCCTTGGGGTAGGCCTGGAGGTGGGTGTTGAAGATCGAGATTCGGCCCAGCCCTGAGTGTTCGCAGTCGACGCGCATCCAGCATCGCAGAAACTGCTCTTTTCGCGGCAGGTCCAGGGCTTCCAGCCTGGCCTGGGTTGCAAATGGCCGGAGCTCGACCTGGATCTCTTTGGCCCACGGCCCTTCGCGGAGCAAGACCGCCAGGCCGTCGACGTGGTGGCGCGGCGGGCAGCACAGCCGGTAGCCCGCGGCGGTGGCGCGTTCTCGCAGGCGCGCGATCTCGGGGGCATGCCACAGCTCTTGGATCAGGATGATGTCCGCGTCCGCGCCCAGGACCCGGTCGAAGACCGGCTCTCGGCGCTCTGAGACGAAGGGGCTGGACTTGTAGTGTCGGGAGCCCAGGTAGACGTTGAGCAGCGCGAGGTTCCAGGTCAGGACACGTAGCGGCAGGGCGTCGGGGGCTGGCGATGGGTTGCCCTGTTGCGTGGCTCGCAGCCAGGCGCTGGGGTCGGGCGCGCTGATGAAGCTCAGCTTGGAGCGCTGAAGCTGGCCGGCGCTCAGGTCATGGCCCCCGGCGATGGCCCCCGCGAGGTGTCGAAGGGCGGGGCTGTCTCTCAAGAGCGTGTCGTCGCCCTGCCCGGCGCCGAAGGGCACGGTCGGGCGGTTGCGACGCAGCGCGCTCCAGAACAGGCGGCCCAGCGGCCCGGGCTGGAGCGGCTTCATGCGTCATGCGTCATGTGCCGGCCTGCACGTAGTCCCAGGCGCACACGCCTTGCTGGCACACGAAACCCTTGGCGTCGGGACAGTCGCAGGAGGTGGGCTGCACCAGCGTGCAGCTCAGGTCATCACCGAGCTGGAGGATGTAGTAAAGCTGCTCGGTGTCGGCGTCGTTGTTGCCGACCAGGTTGCGGGTGCAGCCACAGCCCGTACCCGGCAGCGGCAGTCCGCAGTCCGCGTCTACGTCGCAGGCTTGGACCCGACCCAGCTCGGCTTCCCATTCGGGCGCGACGATATCGCAGGGATCGGTCGGTTCCTTTTTGCAGCCCAGGCTGAGGGCTATGGCGAGACCGAGCAGAATCAGGGACACAACACCTCCAGGTCCCCCAGCTTAGCCGGCCCGGCGACACGCACCACCCGACAGGCATCTTGCGTGTCGGATAGCGACTGGCATGACGATCCTGCTCGCCCTGCTGCTGCTGGCGCCTGCCCAAGCGGGTGATCTTCAGTGGCGGGCGACGCTGGGTGCTCAGGTCGATGCCGACAGCCACGGGACCGCCGACGTCGGTGTCCGACAAGGGGACTGGTCGGCCCAGCTTCTCACCGACACGGTTGATCTGCGGTGGAGCCCCAGCGGGGACCGCGGTCGCGCCTGGGTGGCCATTCGCGCCGAGGCCCTGGCCACCGGCCTGTTCATCTCGCCGTGGACCGACGGCGCTCCGGACCCCGGTCGGGCCCTCCTCTCGCACAGCCTGGGGGCTCAGGCCGGTGCCCTCCGCTACCTTCCTCACGGCTTCTATGCCGGCGTGCAAGGGGGCTTGCGCTACCAGACCTTTGGCGCCTTGCCCGCCACCACGGTGACGGTGCCGGGCGCCCGACCGATATCCACTGCGGATGGCGTGCTGGGCTGGTGGAGCGCCGACGCCAGCCTGTGGACTCGAGCTGGGGCGGACGCCTGGTTGGACCCCGAGGCCGGCGGCGCCCCCAAGGTCGCCCCCCACGTGTACCTCGAAGCGACAGCCGCGGCTCCTTGGGCGGTCAGCCCGGCGGTCGAGCTTCGGGTCGGTCTCGCCACCCAGCAGGACGACGCGACTCGCACGCGCATGGGTGGCCTCAATCCCTACGTCGTGCCCCTGGCTGGCGCGGCCTGGGCCGAGTGGCGGGTTGAGGACTACGCCGCGCTGCGTCTGGGCCTGCGGGGTCGCAGCGCGCTTGGGGACCACGGCCTGCTCAGCATGATGCCCTTTGCGGACGTGGCCACCGCGCCCGAGATCAGCAGCAGCCAGCCCCGAGGGCCGTGGGCCGTTGGCCTGGGGCTTGTGGCTCGCTGGACCCAAGGGCGCAGCTTCGTCGATCTGGCCGGCGGTGTGGCTCCGTGGATCGAGCGGGCAAGCGGCATCAGCCCGGCCAGCCTCTACTTCCTGGTCGGCGTCGACTGGGGCAGCGGCTCCCGCCTGTGGCGGCCAGTGGAGTGAGCCCCGACTCTTCGTCCACCGGGCCCTCCATCCCTGCTACCCTGCGCCCCTCGCCCCCAACCCGATTCGCCGATCCCTGGAGCCCGCGATGCCTGTCTCTAGCCCCCGCGCGGCGCAACGCTTCGCTGAGTACAGCGACAAGGCTCATGCCCTGGCTGGTCGCTTCCGTCTGGCCTCGCAGCGGGTCGCCGAGCTGGCGCAGGCCGCACAGGCCGAGGTCGACAAGGCATCGGCTGCCCTGGCCGTCGCCTACCTTGGTGGGCTGAGCCCTGCCGCCCTGAGCCAGGCCGAGCAGCTCACGGGCTTTCGAGGCTTCTCTCGCCGCGACCCGCTCAAGGCCATGGCCCGGGAGCGACAGGTTCTCGAGCAGACCGTCGCTCGCATCGCGGCGGATGAGCGCTACCAGCGCCGCGAATACCTGGTCGGACCGGCTGGCGAGCGGACCCTGAAGCTGGCCGAGTGCAAGAGCTTGCTGGAGCCATGGGAGGCTGATTGCGCCTTCTTTGAGCGCGAAGAGGGTTTCTTGGAGCTGGTGGAGGTTGGCTACGACACGCCCGCCTTCCTGGAGCGCTTCTGGGAGTCGCCCTACTGGAAGCACTGGGCGGCTGGCGACCGAATCTGCGAAGCCCTGGACATGCCGGACTTTGGCGACGATGTCCTGCCGGCCTACCGCAAGGTCGAGGCTGAGCGCACGAAGTGGCGCGCCCAGGTGGCGCAGGCCGAGGCCGCAGTCGACCAGATCCACGAGCTGGTGCAGCAGCACGATCAGGCGGCGGCTCGCATTCCGCGGTTACAGGCCGTGTACCTGGAGGGTTGTCAGGGTGTGCTGGCCAAGCACCTGCGTCACGCCGATCCGCAGCTCTTGGCCCAGTGGCTCCCCAAGGACGCGGAGCATCGCCCGCAGCGGATGGCGCTGCGGCGGATGGCCGGGGCCACGGCCAAGCTCGGCTATCTCAACGAGATCAACTCCCAGGCATTGCAGAGCGCGGTGATGGATTTCTCCAGTCGGGCCGCCAAGTACAACCGCAAGTCCGCCAAGTACAACCGTCCCAAGCGCCGCTATCTCGAACTACCCGACAGCGTTCTGGACTCGTCCTTCGACGGCAAGATCCCGCGCTACCAACAGCGCGCCGACAAGCTCCAAGCGCTGGCCGAGCGGATCGGGCGTTTCGACAACTACAGCGCCTTTGACCTCAGCAACGACCCCGAGCTGTGGTGGGTCCACATCACCGGCAAGCGCCCGCCCAGCCAGCTCAGCACGACGCGGCGCTGGTATGACCGGCACCCCAACCTCAGCCCGATCCGAGACCAGATCGATCCTGGTCCGGCCGTCGCCACCGCGGTGGCCTCGCGTCAGCTCGACGACGCCGACTACCTCTCCTGAGCGCGGAAGCCCGTATGAAGCGTATCCGCGTCCTGTCCTACGCGATCAATGGTCGAGGCATGGGGCACCTGGTGCGCCAACTCGCCATCTTGCGACAGATCCGTCGCCTGTGCGCCTTGCTGGGCGTGCAGGTAGAGTGCTGGGTGCTCACCAGCAGCGAGGCGGACACGCTGGCCCGTCGCGAGGGCTTCCCGTCCATCAAGCTGCCCAGCAAGGCCATGCTCCGCGACAGTGGTCTGGACCCCCAGCGCTTTCTGGCGGCCATTCGCAGCACCGTGCTCCAGGCCGTCAGCTCGCTGGGGCCCGATGTGCTGATCGCCGACACCTTTCCGGGGGGCAGCGTCGGCGAGCTGATCCCCGTCCTCGAGCTGGTGCCGCACCGGGTCCTGGTGGCCCGCAAGGTCCGCCAGCACATCGAGGACCATGAAGGCTGGCAGGCCCTGCTTCCGCTCTACCAGTGCATCATCGAGCCAGATGCCCGAGGCAGCGGCCCGATCCTGATTCGCGATCGCGCCGAATTGCTGGACCGCGCGGCAGCTCGAACAGCGCTAGGCTGTGGTGATCAGCGTGCAGTGTACGTCTCTTTGGGCGGTGGGGGCGACGTCTCGGCCTCGATCAGCCTGCCGCGCTTGACCCGCACACTGAGTGGCTGTGGTTGGCACGTGGTGGTGGGTGCCGGTCCGCTCTACCAGGGTCCCGAGGTCCGCGGCCCTGGCATCACCTGGCTGAGCCGGGCGGTGCCGATTGAGCTGATGCCGGGGATCGACGCGGCGGTGGCGGCTGCTGGCTACAACACCTTCCACGAGCTGATGTACGTCGGGATCCCCACGGTCTTCCTGCCGATGCCACGGATCTCCGACGACCAGGCCGCCCGCGCCCAGCGCGCCGTCGATGCCGGTGCGGCGCGAGTCGCCACGCTCTTGGATCAGGTGCCCGATCTTCTGGAGCACCCGGGTTCAGCCGAGGCGGCCCGGGCCCTGGTCCCCAGGAACGGCGCGCTCGACGCTGCGGTCGCGGTCCTGCGGGGTGTGCTCCCCGCGTCGGACCTGGCGATGGCCAGCCGGGCACTCACGCCGTCCCTGCTACGGGGCTTGCATCGCCTCAGCACCCCGGGCCGAGCGCCGGGAGACGAGCTGGGCCGTGCCTTGGATCTGGTCCGCTTGCTGGCCGGAGGCACGCCCAGCGAGCAGGCTCGACGTCGTGCCCTGCTGGCCGATTGGGGAGGGCGCACCGCCGACCAGGCCGGCGCTGCACAGACCGACTC
>JAADHA010000393.1 GCA_013152105.1 Oligoflexia bacterium
GATCCCGCCACGGGTCAGGTTGGCCTGGTTGGGGACCAGCCGATGATCGTCGCCCTGGCCGGTTTCGAACCCTTGGCCCGAGCGCCCTCCCTGCTGTCCTGGCCCCAGGCTGCCTTGCCGTTCCCGGCCTGGGTCAGCACGCAGTGCCCCTGGGACCAGCTCCCCATCCAGATCGCCCTGGCCGAACCCTCGGCCGACGCGGCCACCGACCTCGACGCGATCATTGGAGACTGGTACAGCGGGGGTTTTGACGGGGCCTTTGGCAGCCAGGATGCCGGACGCTTGCACTACATCTCGGACCCCGAGTCGCTCCGGGACGCCATCATCAGTTGGCATGTCGACTGTGGGCGGGCGCGCATGGACGCCATCGACGACCTGTTGCGTCGCCTGACCGTCCTGCATGACCGGGTGCCGCTGCGTGCCGTGCTGATCGGCCGCGGCTACGTCCCGGACTGAGCCCTTGCTTTGTCAGGGACCGCCGTCGGTGGTGGCGTCCCGAGGCTGGAGCATCTGGACGGGATCGAGGGCGCTCGCCATGTTCTCCCAGCGCTTGAACAGGTACTCGGACTCTCCGTCTTTTCTCAGGAATGGGGCCAGTTGGCTGCCCAGCCAGGCCACGCGCTTGGGTTCTTCCCGAGCCAGGTCATGCTGGAGGAGCGGGTCGGCTTCGATGTCGTAGAGCGCGACGCGGGTGCCGTGGGTGAGGGGAAACCAGATCAGGCGCCAGCGCCCCAACTGAACCGCGCGGTCCTTGGCCGCGACCAGGTAGGGGTGGAACTTGTCCTTGATGAACACATGGCCGGTCTTCAGGTCGATGTCGTAGCGTTCCTGGATGCGATGGTAGGGGTAGCCGCGGTGCCCGGGCGCCCAGTAGCGTTTCTCGCTGACGCCGGTCTCCATGTAGATCAGGCGCGGCTGGGGATCATGTTTGCCCTCGATCAGAGGGACCAGGCTCTTGGCGGCCGTCAGCTTTGGCCAGCTCACCCCCGCCAGCTCGGCCAGCGAGGGACCGAGGTCCAGCAGGCGCACCGGGTCGGACACAACGGTCCCCCTGGTGGAAGGCCCGGCGTAGCTGTCGGGCATGCGCACCGCCAGCACGATGCGATTCTGGGCCAGCCCCATCAAGTTGAAGCCATGGTTGGGACCGCCGTAGTTGTACGGAAGGTCCGGCGCCCAGAGGTCTTCGCCGTGGTCACTGAACAGCACGACGATGGTGTTGTCCAGCAGATCTCCGGCCCGCAGAGCGCCCATCACCCGACCGACCAGTTCGTCGGCCATGACGACGCCGCTGTCGTAGATGCGTGCGTCCTGCTCGGCGTAGCCCGCCGCGATCTGGTCGTCGCCGCTGCCGGTGACTTCGAAGCTGGTGGGAGACCGCGCGTAGCGGAAGCGGTTTTCCCCAGCGTAGCCCCGCTGGCCGAACATCTGGGTGTAGGGCCAGACCCGGTCGCCGGGGTGATGCAGGACGCAGCTATGCATGGCCAGAAAGAAGCGGTCATGCTTCGCGGCGGCGGTCAGCTTGCGCACCACCGCGTTGGCAAAGAGCCCGGGACGGTAGCTTTTTCCGTAGGCCTGGTTGTGTCGCAGGCTGGGCACCAGGGCGAAGCCCAGGGGGTTGTGCATGAAGGCGTGAAAGGCCCGGTAGCGAGGCTCGTTCACGCTCACCACGAAGTTTGTCAGACCCACCGGTGGCTGGTGGATCACGTCCCAGCCGAGCGCTGGCACCATGTAGGAGAAGCGGCTGTCGTCAGTCAGGAAGGTCGTGTACCAGCCGGCCCGCTGGAGAACCTGGGCCACCGTCGGTTGCGTGGGGACGAGCTGGTCAGGGGAGGGCAGGTTGTCCCTGATCTGGTCGTCAACAGGCCACGAGCCCGTCATCATGCTGGTCCAGGCCGGGTAGGTTCGGGCGATCTGTGACCAGGCAGAGTCAAAGCGCACGGACTCGGCCAGCAGCGCGTCGATGTTCGGCGACGTGGGGCGGTCGTAGCCCAGGCCCGAGAGGTGGTCTGGACGCAGGCTGTCGATGCCGATCAGGACGACATTGGGACCCGTCCTGGAGGCCGCCGAGCCGACCGCGGGAGGGAAGGCCGGGATGGGCACCTGGGTCAGGGCGACCAGCGCGAGGACGGCACATAGAGCCAGCAGGCGACGTGCGAAGAGGCGCGGAGCACGGCGTCCCCAGGCGGCGACACGCCAGCCCAGCAGAGCCAGGGCCACGCCGGCCTGGACCAGGGCGACCTGGGTCGGCGTGACCAGGTCCACCCAGACGCGAAGATAGGCGAACCAGTCCTGTAAGGGCGGGAAGGTCACCATCTGGCGGGCGTAGCCGAGGAGCGTGACCAACAGCGCCAACCACACGGTGGTCCACCACCATCGGATTCTGCTCACCGCTGCGGGGTACCAGACCCGCATCGTGACGCGAACGAGGACCGCAGCCACAATGGCCATGACCAGGTACCCGACGGCGATCTGCTTGACATAGTCCAGCACCGCGTCCTTGAGCAGCTCGGCGACCTGACCCGTCGCCTCGATGTGCTGGATGCCTCGATTGATCAGGCCCAAGCTGTCGATGGTGTCGATGGTGAAGAGGACGGCCATCCACAGCAGGCCGGCGAAGAGTGCGTGGCCCCAGCCTGGCGCGTCCTGGTCGCGCGCCGTGTCTGTGCCTGTGTCTGTGCCCGTGGGGCCATGTCCGCCACTGCGTTTCATGCCGATCACAGGCTTCGCAGCAGGCTCAGCGCCACGGTGCCGCTACAGCACAGGATGGCCAGCCCCAGGACCACGCCGGTGATCAACAGCAACAGCTTGGGGTCGGGCCCGGACGCCGTTGGAGCGTTGTCTTGGACCACCCGTTGGTGTACGACTCCAGCCCCGTCCAATAGACCGCTCCACGCGGTCAGAAAGGGCTCGAGCTGCGGAAAAACGGCTTGGTCATCAATGTTGTCGATCTCGAGTGCCGCGGGCAGACCGTGCACTTCCAGGCGTGCCGTCGACTGCGGGGTTCGGGGAAACCGCGCCAGGCGCAGGTCCTGAGCGTGCGCGGTGTAGCTGGCGCTGGGCATCCACCCGACGCGGTCCGGGGTCTGGACCAGGACCACGGCAAGCAGGCGTTGCCCCGCGGTCCCTGCGCCCACCCTTGTCAGCGCCAATTGAACCCAGGTGCGCCTGCCGTTGCCCTGGGCCGTACCCTCGCCCGCCATGACCGCACAGACCTGCTCCCCAGGAGCCAGCAGTTCGGCAAAGGGGCTGGCAGCATCCGTGTCCATAAGCGCTCTCGGGTCGATGGCGGCTCGCCCCGATATCACGTGTTCCTCTCGCGTCGCCCGTCATGCAGGCTACGATCAGCTCCCATCCCTCGCCGACCCTCGCCCGGACCCGCCATGCGGATCATGCTCATCAACCCGCCGATCGACTCCATCCTGGCCCATGGTCACGTCAGTCCAGTCACGGCCTATCTCTTCTACAACTCGGCTCCGCTGGGGATCTTGTACATTGCCGCGGTGCTGGAACAGCATGGCCACCAGGTCGCTGTCATCGACGCGGCCGCCCAGCGCCTGGACGTGGCGGCCACGGTGCGGGCCACCGAGGACTTTCGTCCCGAGCTGGTCGGTGTTGGCAGCTTCACGGTGACCTTCGAGACGACCAAGCTGCTGGGTCAGGCCCTGCGCGACGCGCTGCCCGGCCTGCCCCTGGTCCTGGGCAGCTACCACGTGACCCTGGTGCCCCAGGACGCGATGGCTGAGACCGCCTTCGATGTCGGTGTGCTGGGCGAGGGTGAGCACGCCATGCTGGATCTGGTCGACTGGGTGGCCGGGCGCAAGGCGCTGGAGGACATCCCAGGGCTGGTCTACCGTAAGGAAAAGGGCGGCTTGCGCTTCACGGCGCCTCGCAAGAAGTTCCACGATCTGGACCAGCTCCCCTTTCCGGCTCGCCACCTCGTGCCGCCGAATATCTACAGACCAGTGCCCGTGGACGACCACGCCTTTCCCAAGTTCGCGATGGTCACCTCGCGTGGTTGCCCCCACGCCTGCGCCTTCTGCCAGAAGTCTCGTAGCGGCTTCCGCAGCCACAGCGCGCCCTATGTCGTCGACGAGATCGAGCACCTGGTGCGCGACTTCGGGGTGCGAGACATCGCCTTTGTCGACAGCCTCTTCTGCGCGAACAAGCGACGGGTCCATGCGGTGTGCGACGAGATCATCCGGCGGGGCTTGCACCACTGCGTGAGCTGGACCTGCAGCAGCCGGGTCGAGGTAGTGGACAAGGCGCTCCTCGAAAAGATGAAGTCCGCCGGCTGCTGGCGCACGCGCTTCGGCATCGAGAGCGGGAACGACGAGGTCCTGGAATTCATCTCCAAGGGCATCACCAAGGACAAGATCCGCGACGCCATCACCTGGGCGGACCAGGTCGGGCTGCGCCCCAAGGCATTCCTGATGGTCGGCCATATGCCCGACACTCGCGAGACCATCGAAGAGACGATCGCCTTCGCCAAGTCCCTGCCACTGCACGACATCACTGTGCAGATCAACACCTTGCTGCCCGAGACGCCGCAGATGGAGATCTGGAAGCGCGAGGGGCACCGCTGGGGTCGGGTCATCAACCAGAGTGACGACGAAAAGAGTTTCTGGGAGCCGACCTTTGTGCCCTGGGGTCTGGAGCCCCAGGATCTGGTCGAGCTGCATCGCAAGTTCTACCGCGAGTTCTACTTCCGGCCCGTGACTCTGGCCCGCCACGCCGAGGCCCTGAAGAACTGGCGAGATGTCGCCAAGTATGTGCAGGCCAGCAGCCTTTTCAGCTTTCTCTTCTTCAACGCCGAGCGCCCCAGCCTGCGGATGCTGCGCGACTTCTTTGCTAGTGGGCGACAGGACATAGAGGCGGCTGGATAGGGTCGCCGGCACCGACCATGATGAATTGTCGCGCAGGTTGGCATGGATTGTCCGCTTTTCGCGGTTAGACTTACGCCTTCGTCTGCTGACCGGCGGGGTCCCATGTCTCCACAGCCACCCACCGTGCGTCCAACGGTGCAGCACGCCAGCCTTGCCCTGGCGGCGGTCGTCGCCCACGCGCGGGCGATCCTGTTGACGGGGCCGGTCGGGCCGGACGGCGACAGCATCGGGGCCTGTCTGGCCTTGGCCGCGGGCTTGCGGCGCCTGGGTCACGCTCGAGTCGATGTCGCAGGCACCGCGTCCTATCGCTATTCCTGGATGCCCGGTGCCCAGGACATGGTCGCCGACGACCAGATCCGGCCCGACTACGACGTCGTTATTGTCCTGGACGGCGATCGCCGCAGACTGACGCCCCAGGTGTCGGCGGCCTTTGATCGGGCGACAGCCACCGGGATCATCGACCACCATCGGTCCACGGGTGCCGACGGGTACGACCTGCCCCTGCTGGACCCCCAAGCTGCCAGTACCTGTGACCTGGTCTACGAACTGCTGCTGGCCTGGGGACATCCCATCGATCGTGACATCGCGGGCCTGATCTATGCCGGGCTCGTCTTCGACACCAGTGGCTTCCGGCACAGCAACACCACGCCAGAGACCCACTTTCTGGCGGCCAGCCTCATGGCCAGGGGGATCGACCACGTCGCCATCACGACCCGCATCCTGATGGAGCGCAGCAAGGCCGGGCTGCGGTTGCTGGGGGCGGTCCTCAGCGACGCTCGCTTCTACGCTGCGGACCGGGTGGTGGTGGGGATCGCCAGTCATGATCTGGGACGCAGCCTGGGTGCGGGACCCGGTGATATCGACGGCATCGTCGACCACTTGATCTCGACTGCGGGTGCTGAGCTGGCATGCCTGTTCATCGAGCAGACGCCCGGTCAGGTGAAGCTGTCTTTGCGCAGCCGCTGTTGTGTCGATGTCGCGGCGCTGGCTCGCACACTCTCGCCGGACGGGGGTGGCCACTGTCGCGCCGCGGGTGCCTTGTTGTGCGACGATCTCGAACGGGTGG
>JAADHA010000594.1 GCA_013152105.1 Oligoflexia bacterium
ACTGCCGCGAAGGACACTGCCGCGAAGGACACTGCCGCGAAGGACACTGCCGCGAAGGACACTGCCGCGAAGGACACTGCCGCGAAGAATCCTGCCGCAAAGAAACGAAGCAGGCACATCCCCCACGCGGTGCGGCGGCAGGTGCATGCCCGTGATGGCGAGTGTTGCACCTTCGTTGACGCCCAGGGACGACGGTGTACACAGACACGTTTCCTCGAGTTTCACCACATCCGGGCCTTTGGCCTGGGAGGTGAGAGCACCGCTGACAACATCACGCTCCGCTGCGCCACACACAACCTGCATGCCGCCATCAGTGACTACGGTGCGGACCACATGCAGTTGAAGATGGGTGCCGGATTCGCCGGACTTCAAGTCTCACATTCCTGAGCTCTCGATCAGCGCTGACGACTCCACGACCAGGAAGCGGAGATCGACATTCCTCGGCGCGTCGGTCGCGTCTTCGCAGTCGGAGTCCTGAGCAAGGGTGGGGGCCGACGTGCCGATGGTCCGGTCGCGCTTTGGCGTGTGTTGACCAGTGCTTGAAGCCTCGAAGATCCGGTCCCAGCCGGCCCCATCACGCTCCCTTGAACGCCCATGGGGGCACCGTTCAGCCGCCAAGGCCCGTGTGGTCATGCCCCAGGGCCACCTTCCCGCCAGCGCACCGCCAGCGCACCGCCAGCGTTACACTCCCCATCCAATGTCCCACGCCGACCGCCACACCTTGCCTCCCGATGTCCAGAGCGCGCTCAACGCCTACACCTCGCGCTTGACCGAGCTGGTGGCGGCCTGTGCCCGGACCCAGCGGACCGACCCCGAGGCTTTCCTGTGGAACGCTCGCCGCGCCCTGGAAGCGATGTGCCTCACGCTGTTGACGGCCCACCACCGCAAGGTCGCACGGAGACAGACCGATGCACGCGGTCGGCACGGCCTCTACAGCCTGATCGGCGAACTCCAGCAGCAGGGGCTCTTGCACCCCGAAGACCTGATCCGCTTTAACGCCGCTAGGGAACACAGCAACCTCGGCGTCCACATCCGTCAGCCCGAGCGCGAAGACTACTGCAAAGCCTGTGATGACCTGGCCCACCTGCTGCCCGTGCTGGTGGACTGGCTGTTCAAGGACAGCGTCGCCGCGGACTACCTGGTGCGCGATGTCGACATGACCAACGCGCTGGTCGACATCAAGGCGGGGGGCCAATGGCACCCGGACGCGACCCACGCAGCCGCTGCTTCCGACCCCGTCACTCGCCGCGGCTCCGGCCACCGAACGCCCCGATCACCCCGCTCGCGTGCTCTGGGGCATGCTGGGCACCGCTGGCCTGGTCGTGGCCGCCGCGACCGGGCTGGCCATGGCGGAACACAGCGCGGTCCTCGGCTCGGACAGCCCCTCGGAAACCGCCCAGCGCATACACGCTGAGCCCACTGCCGCCCAGCCCACTGCCGCCGAGCTGCCCGCCGCGGCACCGCCCGCAACCGCGCTCACCTGCCCCGCGGGCATGGTCTTGATCGACGCCGCCATCATCCAGATCGGCCAGCCCGAGCGCAAGAGCTGGCCCGCCCCGACCGGCCCCCTGCGGCCCACCCAGGTCGACACCTTCTGCATCGACAAGACAGAGCGCAGCCGCGAAGACTTCATGCGCTGGCCGGACTCGGCGCAAGTTCGCGACGATGGCTGCGACTGGCGCAGGGGCGGGGACAGCACGCAGGATGGAGAAAAGCCCGTCGTGTGCATCACCCGGGCCGAAGCCCGGAACTACTGCGCCGCCGTGATCGCGGGTGGACGACTCCCCGGGCTGATGGAGTGGGAGTCCGCGGCACGGGCCGATAATCGCCAGGATCTGCGGATCAGCCTGTCCCGAGAGTGGATCGCAGACGACTTCCCCCCCGCCGCCCTGGACCGAGCCTGGACCCAGGGTGATCACCCAGCACAGGCGATGTTTCGCCAGAAGTGGCCAAAGAGCAGGATTCGCTCGGGACCGACGACGGGCCAGAACTTGTTCTCCTGGAACCGCCGGGACTCCACTCAGCGTTTGCGCAACCTTGGTTTTCGCTGCGCGACTCAGTCAAGCCCCGACGGACCAACCAGGCTTCCATGATCGAGAGCACCTTGGCCTGCGATCCACTGGCCTCGACCACGACCAGGGTGCCCGCCGCGGGGTGGGCTCGCAGCGCGCGGTAGCGTCGCCTCAGCCGGCGGTCCTCGCCCACGTCCAGGGTCGCCTGGTCTGCCTGGCTCAGGGCACGGCGCGGACCCATGCGTGCCTCTCGTACAGACCTGGACGCGGATAGAAACAGTGTTAGATCGGGGGTCACGATGTGCGCATCGACCGCGGCGAGCACGGCGCGAGCACCGCGCGGCGCGTAGACCAGGGTGCTCAGCCAGTAGCGGTCGATCACGACGTCGTGACCCTGATCGCGGAGGACTGCGGCGCGGTGACCGACGGCGATGACGCTAGCGGCGTAGGCCAGGGCGCGGGCGATGGGATCATCGGCAAAGGCCGCGTCGAACTGTTCACGTACTGCACGCAGCTCGGCCCCGGGGGTGGTGAGCCAGCAGCCGCGCAAGCGACGGGCCAGCGCCAGGGACAGCGTCGTCTTTCCGACCCCGTCGAGGCCCTCGACGACGATGATGCGGCCCGGCTTGCCGCCAAGAGACCCACCGCACCTCACAAGGCCATCCTCTGATGCGACTCGTCGAGCCACTCGCTCTTCGGGGTCGGTCCCAGCGCCAGGATCTCGACCTTGCGCTTGACTCCAGCGATGACGACCTCACGCAGTTCGCCCTCCTCGGCCCCGACCAGCGCGCGCCCCAACGGCGAGTCGTAGCTGATCCGGCCCGCGGCGGGGTCGCCGTCCTCGAAACCGGCCAGCCACAGCTCGTGGACCGCGTCCTCGGCCTCGGCCTCGTCCTCAAAACGCCAGCGGACCAGGGTGCCGACCACCACTCGCTCGGGCACCTCACCCAGGGGAGGCACGAGCTCGGTCCGGTCCAGCATGCGCTCCAGGGCGCGCAGCCGACAGGCTAGCTGGTAGGTGCGGCGCTGGTTGTCCTCGAAGGCGAAGTTGTCGTGCCAACCAGATGTATCACCGGACTCCAGCGCGGCTGGATTGTCGGCCACGATGGCGTCAAGCTCGGCCCGAACCAGGCCGATACGGGCTTGCAGACGGCGCTTTCCGCCAGGAGTGAGCACCACACGCATATCAGGCTCCAGGGATCGGGTTGAGGTGGGAGGATCGAGAGAAGCGAGCAGCCAGCAGCTCGGCCAGCAACTCAGCCAGCAGCTCCGGTGAGCGCCGAGTGTCGAGGACCGGGAGCAGCGGCAGGCCGAGGGCGGTCGCCCAGCGAACGGAAGCGGCGCCAACGACCGAGAAGAAGTCCAGATCGCCCGGCTCAGACTGGCGCTGAGCGAGCACCGCTCGCGAGGCCGAGAGCGGCTGCACCCACGCGTCCACCGACCGACAGGCCGCACCGATGGCCCCCAGCCAGCCGGCCGCTTGGACCGGCGAGCGCATGGCGGCGTAGGCGAGGTTGCCAGGGTGCCAGGTCTCGACGATGCAGGGCGAGTCTGGGGAGCGCGCCAGGTCCCGCGCCAGCTCTCGGGCGAACAGCTCGCGGTCAAAGGCCTCGGCCCGGTCGGTCTGGTCGGCCGCGGTGCCAGCCGGATCGCGCCAGCGCGGGTCTTCGGCCATGACGCGCCCAAGCTCGGGCTCGAAGCGCCAGCCCAGGGTTCGGGCCAGGGCCTCGCCCAGGGTGGACTTGCCGACCCCGTGGGGTCCGATGAGCACCAGGATCATGCTGCCTCCTCGCTGCACACTCGGGACGCCGCCGGCCACAGCCTGCTGACAGCCCTGCTCCAACACTCCGAGGCCGCGCTCGAGCCACCCGCGCGCAGCGCCGCGATCAGGTCGGTGCCCAGGTCGGGGCGGTCCATGCACGGTCGCAGGTGGCCCTCGTGGGACAGGCGCAAGGCCAGGATCCCCTCGCGACAGGCGGCCCTCGCCGGGCAGGAAACACAGCTAGACCAGGGTGCAAGCTCCCCCAGGTGGTGGTCCTTGACCTCGACCGTGAGCCCATCGGCGAAACACAGGCGCAAGGTGGGCAGGCTGTGCGGGTCGGGCTCGGGATGGGTCGCCACCGGATCACCATGGACCCGCCGGACCGCCGCCTGGATCGCGTCGGGTCCCAGGCTCGGGTCACCGAGATCGTCGAGCACGCCGACCACCACTGGCCAGGACGCCGCATGGTCGAGCAGCACGCCCAGGTCGGCGTCGTCGCCCGGTCCCCGCCAGACGAAGTTGAGCTTCAGGAAGCGACCTCGATCCAGCAGGCTGTGCAACACCGCCTGCCGCAGCGCGTAGGCCCCGGGGCCTCGATTCGTGCGCGCGGTGAAGGCTCGCAGTCCATAGCCGTGAATCGACAGGTTTGCACGGGACAAGCCAGCGTCAAAACAGTCGTTCAGGCGCGATAGGGACACCGCTCCGCCCGTGATCAGAGACAGATCCAGGTCCGGGTCAGCGCGCCGCAGGTGGGACACGATCTGAGGCAGGTCGGGGCGCAGCAGAGGCTCTCCCCCCAACAGCTTGAGCTTGCGGATCCCGTGGCTCAGCGCCACGTCGAGCAGCGCGCACAGCTCAGCCGTGTCCAGGCCGCCCGAGCGGGCCGTCGCGGGATCGCCCTCGCGATGGCAGTAGCGGCAGGCGAGCGAGCAGCGCGCGTTGACGACTACGCGCAAGTAGGTTGGGCCTTGGAGCATGTCTTCCTCCGGTGCGGGGGAGACGCACGGGAGAGGGTGGTGCGGACAGCCAACCGCGCCGAGGCGCCCGCTCGGGATAGCCCATGCAAAGCCTGAGGAGGAACACGCCATGGTCAAGTCCTGCACGCTGATTTTGCTCGCTGGTGTACTCGTCGCATGCGGCGTCAAGGACGATCAAAGCACGGCGCCCGATGTGGACGGCGACGGCTTCGATGCCAGCGTCGACTGCGACGACAATGACCCCGATGTCCACCCCGGCGCGACCGAGATCTGCGACGGCGTCGACAACGACTGCGACGGCCTGGTGGACGACGCCGACGACAGCGTGGACACGACGACGGGTGGCACCTGGTATCTGGATGCCGATTTCGACGGCTACGGCGACGCCTCGTCGTCCACGCTCGCCTGCGATCTGCCCTCTGGCTATGTCGCGGACGCCTCTGACTGCGATGACACCGATAGCGCCGTGAACCCGGGGGCGACAGAGATCTGCAACGGCATCGACGACGACTGCGACGGCACCATCGACGACGACGACTCCGACCTCGACACATCGACGGCGGACACGTGGTACGCCGACAGCGACAGCGACAGCTACGGCGACGCCTCGTCCTCGACGATCGCCTGCGACCAACCCTCCGGCACCGTCGCGGACTCCTCCGACTGCGACGACACCGACGGCGCGGTCAACCCGAACGCGACAGAGATCTGCAACGGGGTCGACGACGACTGCGACGGCACCACCGACGACAACGACCCCGACCTCGACACATCGACGGCAGACACCTGGTACGCCGACGGCGACAGCGACAGCTACGGCGACGCCTCGTCCTCGACAATCGCCTGCGACCCGCCCTCCAGCTACGTCGCAGACTCCTCCGACTGCGACGACAGGGACGCGGGCGTGAACCCGGGTGCGGCAGAGATCTGCGGCAACGGCGTAGACGACAATTGCGACGGCGGACCGGGGATCTGCGGGATCTCGGGGACGGTGGACCTCGCCACCGCCGACGCAAAGATGGTGGGCGAGGCGATCTACGACTACGCCGGGGTCTCGGTGTCCGGTGCGGGCGACGTGGACGGCGACGGACTCGACGACATCCTGGTGGGGGCCTATGGCCAGGACTCGGGCGACTCCAACGCCGGCGCGGCCTACCTGCTGTTCGGCCCGGTCCGCGGCACGGTGGACCTCTCCACCGCCGACGCAAAGCTGGTCGGCGAGGCCGGCTACGACTACGCCGGGGTCTCGGTGTCCGGGGTGGGCGACGTGGACGGCGACGGACTCGACGACATCCTGGTGGGGGCCTACTACGAGGGCTCGGGCAGCGGCAGCACCACCGGCGCGGCCTACCTGTTGCTCGGCACGGTCAGCGGCACGGTGAACCTCTCCACCGCCACCGCAAAGCTGGTGGGCGAGGCCAGCGGCGACTACGCGGGGTGGTCGGTGTCGGCAGCGGGAGACGTAGACGGCGACGGACTCGACGACCTCCTGGTGGGGGCCTATGGCGAGGACTCGGGTGGCAGCACCGCTGGCGCGGCCTACCTGATGCTCGGCCCCGTCAGCGGCACAGTGGACCTCTCCACCGCAGACGCAAAGATGGTGGGCGAGGCCAGCGGCGACTACGCCGGGTGCTCTGTGTCCACAGCGGGCGACGTGGACGGCGACGGACTCGACGACATCCTGGTGGGGGCCTATGGCGAGAGCTCGGGCCGCACCCAGGCTGGCGCGGCCTACCTGATGCTCGGCCCCGTCAGCGGCACCGTGGACCTCTCCACCGCAGACGCAAAGATGGTGGGCGAGGCGCTCGGCGACCACGCTGGGTTCTCGGTGTCCTCAGTGGGAGACGTGGACAGGAACGGACTCGACGACATCCTGGTGGGGGCCTATGCCGCGGGCTCAGGTGGCAGCTACACCGGCGCGGCCTACCTGCTCTTCGGCCCGGTCGGCGGCACGGTGGACCTCTCCACCGCCGACGCAAAGCTGGTCGGCGAGGCCAGCGGCGACTACGCCGGGTGGTCGGTGTCTGGAGCGGGAGACGTGGACGGCGACGGACTCGACGACCTCTTGGTGGGAGCCTACTACGAGGGCTCGGGCGCCAGCTACGCCGGCGCGACCTACCTGCTCCTCGGCGCCAGCGGCTTGTAGGCACACCCAGCCGCCCGACGCGCGCAGGCCCCTCCCGTGGCTTGACACACGTAGCATTACTCCGTACTATCGCCGCCGTCAGGAGGAGTCATGAACAGACTCGCGGTTCTCATCGGTCTTGCACTCGGCCTCCTTGCCGCGGGGTGCCGGAATATTGAAGTGGGCCCGGCCAACTCGGCCCCGACCTGCCAGATCACGGCACCTGAAGATGGTGCTGCTGGCGAGGTG
>JAADHA010000508.1 GCA_013152105.1 Oligoflexia bacterium
CAGGCGAACTGGCCTTCGGTCCGCTCTGGGTCGGGGGGCCGCGAGAGTCGCACCTGGGTGATAACGGTGATGAGCAAGCCCAGGCCCGGACCCAGCAGCATCGCCAGCACAACGCGCTTCCAGGTCGGGATGTAGACCGCGGTCGACGCCGTCAGCGCCGCGGTCAGCGTGGCCACGCCCAGCACTCCGGTCAACACCAGACCCAGGACCAGCGCGACCAGCCGAGCCCGCCTTTGGACCTGGTGAAGGGCCCACGCCCGGTACTGCTGCATCCCGACGCCATGCTTGGAGAGGACTTGCCGGGTCTCGACCGGGATCCCTGGACCATGGCGGCGACTCTTCACGGCGGGACGGTAGCACGCGGGCGATTGGCGCCAGGCAGCGTGAAGAGGTGGTGGATTTCTTCCACCATTGGAAGAATCCTTGCGAGGCCGCGCCTCGGTTTGCCACAAGGACCGCGACGCCAGGGCCGTCACCGACCAAGGCGATGCTGGCACGACTCCTGCAAAGCTGCTTGGTGCCACCGCGACCCGTGGCAAGGGCCACGACGAATCTGCCGGCATATGTTGCCGCCACTGGCGATAAACTCGCAACAACGGAGTCCCCATGCTTCTGCTCCTCAGCTCCATCGCCTTCGCGGGCGAGGTCACCATCAACCCCAGCACGCTCCCCGCCTCGGTCACCGCCGCGGTCCAGACCCGCCTTCCTGGCGCGGCAATCGTCAGCGCGGCCAAGGACGGCAAAGACTACGAAGTCGCGGTCACGGTGAACGACCGCAAGCTGGACCTGGCCTTTGCCGCCGACGGGACCTGGCTGGAAGAAGAAGAAGAAGTCGCGCTGACCGCCCTGCCGGCGGCCGTACAGACCACGCTGGCTTCCAGCTACCAGGGCTGGACCGCCCAGCACGCCGACCGCGCAGAGTCCCCCAGCGGTGTGGTGTTTGAAGTGGTCATCCACCAAGGCAAAAAGGCCGCCGAGGTGGCCCTGACCGAAGCGGGTCTGGTCAAGAGTGTCGAGCACGGATCTGAAGCCGGGGAACAGGACCAGGACAATGGCCGGGACGAGGCCGACGAAGATGGCGAGGAGGACGAAGAGAACGAGCGGTGAGGCCACGCCCTGCACAGTCCGAGATCCGCTTGGTCGGCCAAGAGGTCTGGGTGGTCGAGGACCACGCGGGGGCCAATGACGCGCTGGTCGAGATCGCCCGCGGCCTGGGTGCCACCGCCCGAGGCTATCGCAGCGGCGAAGAAGCCCTGGCCTGCACGGGCCCACTCCCGGCCATCGTCATCACGGACCTGCGCCTTCCAGGGATGGACGGTCTGGATCTGGTCGAGGCCCTGCGCTCTCACGATCCAGCCCCCGAGACCATCGTCGTCACCGCCCACGGCTCGGTCGAAGAGGCGGTGCGGGCGATGCGGCTGGGGGCGGTCGACTTCCTGACCAAGCCCCTGGATCTGGCTCGGGTGGAAGCGGTGCTGCGAGGCGCCAGCGCACTGGCTCGACTGCGGGCGAGCCGCGCGGGACGAGACCCGCCGCTTGCGAGGCGACCCGGCCGCCGTACCGGTCTACAGCTCCGACGCCTTTGGCGCCGTGGTGGAAGAGATCCGTCTGGCCGCCGAGTCCACGGCGACGGTCTTGATCCTGGGCGAATCTGGGACGGGCAAAGAGCGCCTGGCCCGCCTGCTTCATGCCGAGTCCGAGCGGGCAAGGGGGCCCTTCGTCGGCGTTCACGTCGCGGCCCTCGCACCCGGGCTGCTGGAGAGCGAGCTGTTCGGGCACGAACGCGGCGCGTTCACCGGCGCCAGCGCACGCCGGGCCGGTGTCTTCGAACAGGCGAACGGCGGCACCCTCCTGCTCGACGAGATCGGTGAGATCGACGCACGAACCCAGATCCGGCTGCTACGGGTTCTCCAAGAGCGCGCCCTGGTGCGGGTCGGCGGCACCAGCCCCGTCACCGTTGACGCGCGCCTGGTCTGCGCCACGAACCGCGACCTGGAGGCCGATGTGGTCGCCGGGCGTTTCCGGGCCGACCTGTTCTATCGCCTGGACGTGGTGCGAATAAACGTGCCTCCGCTGCGCGAACGGCGCGCGGACATCCCGATCCTGCTGGCCCACTTCGTCGACCGCTTCACCGCCCGCTACGGCCGACCCGCTCCCGAGATCCCCGCTTTGGTAGCGACCGCGCTGCTTCGCTACGACTGGCCCGGCAACGTCCGCGAGCTGGAGAACGTGGTCGAGCGCCTGGTGGTGATGACCCGCGGCGCGGTGGACCTCGCCGACCTGCCGGCCCGCATCACTGGCCCCTTGCCCCCGCCGCGCCTGGGCCTTCCGCAGGGCGATGTCGACCTGCCGGCCTTCATGGACGCCATCGAGCGCGAGCTGGTCATCCGTGCCTTGGAACGAAGTTCGGGCAACCGATCACAAGCCGCTCGCAGCCTGGGGATCACGCGCGAGGGCCTGCGCTACAAGATCCAGAAGTTTGGTCTCGACGATGTTTAGGCTGAGCTTCACCGCCCGCCTGGCCCTGGGCTCGGTGGTGGTCGCCGGCCTGGCCGGTCTGATCGTCGGCCTCCCGCTCCAGGGCACCACTCGCGCCCTGCTCGAGACCGCGCTGCAGCGGCGCGCCGAGGGATCCGCCGAGACCATCGCTTCGGCCCTGGGCGACATCTCCATCGCGACGACCACACGCGCTGCCCTCGACGAGCGCGTGCGCGACCTCGCCGAGGAGTCGGGCCTGGACCTGCTGACCCTGGCCGACCAGGCAGGCAATGTCGTCGCCTCGACCGACTCCTCCCTGCGCACCGGCGTGCCCGATCCCCTGCTGGCCGAGGCCGGCGTCTCCCTGGTCGATCTGGCCGACGAGGACGCCGCCGCCACGCCGGTCCGGGTCGATGCCGCGGGGCGCGCATCGGTGCTGGCGGTCGCCCCCGTCGAGGATGCGTACCCGCCATTGTTCATCGCCGTCCGCGCGCCGGCCGCCTGGTCCAGCACCTTGCATGCGCTCAACCGACGAATCCTGCTGTCGGTCCTGGCCTGGATGGTCGTGGCCGCGGTCCTGGGAGTGGTGATGACCCGGCGCTCGCTGCGCCCCCTCGACCGACTGGCCCGGGCCGTTCGTGCGCTGGCCGCCGGCGACGCCCAGACCGACCTGCCACGCAGCGGCGTCACCGAACTGGACGCCTTGGCGGACGACTTTGACCGGATGCGCCGCGCGATCACGGCTCGCGAGCGCTGGCTGCGAGCTCTGGCCGGGACGGTCGCTCACGAGGTACGAAACCCGGCGAACGCGCTGCGTTTGCAGCTCGACCTGCTGCAGCGAGCGTTGGGCGAGGGCGCGCCAGAGGACCGGCAAGAGCTGGCCGCCGCGCGCTTCGAGCGCCTCTACGACGAGCTGGACGAGCTCGAGGCCACGGTCAGCTCTCTGTTGGCCTTTGCCGAGGGCGCACCCGCCCGCCGAGTCAGGGTCCCCCTCCTGGCCATGCTCCGCAAGGCAGCCGCGGGCGCATCGGTCCAAGGCCCGGATATCACCGTGGCGGTCGACCCGGTGTTGGTCGAACGCGCGATCGCCAATCTGGTGCGAAACGCCCGCCAGGCTGGCGCCACCACGGTCAGCGTACAGGCAAACGTCGACTCGGACGGGCTGATCTTGGTGGTGCAAGACAATGGCCGCGGCTTCCCAGCGCCGATGGTGTCCCAAGCGCTCGAACCCTTTGCCCGTGGCGAGGGGGGCGGCAGCGGGCTCGGCTTGGCCCTGGTCGCGGCGGTCGCCCAGGCTCATGGCGGCCAGGCGGCCATCACCGACCCGGGCCCCGATCCTACCCGCGTCGAGGTGCGCCTATTGTTGGCTTGAGCGCCCCACCGCCAGGGTCGGCAGCAAGAACAGGGACACCGCGGTCGAGACCGACAGGCCGCCGATGACCGCGACCGCCAGCGGGCGCTGCAGGTCCGCTCCCGAACCGACCCCCAGGGCCAGGGGCAGCAGGCCAAAGACCGTGCAGACCGTGGTGAGCAGGATGGGCCGGAGCCGCCGCTCGCCGGCCGCGACCACCGCCTCGAGGGCGCTGAGCCCACCATCTTGTAGACCCTGAGCGTATTCCAGCAAGAGGATCCCGTTCTTTACCACCAGGCCCACCAGCAGCACCGCGCCCATGGCGCTCGACGCGTTGAGCGGGATGCCAAACGCCCACAGGGTCACCACGGCGCCGACCAGGGCGACCGGGGTGGTGGCCAGGATGAGCAGCGGCAAGCGCAGGGTCCGAAACTGACCGACCAGCACGACCCCGACCGCCGCGACCGCCAACACGAAGACGCCCAGCAGCTCCTTGAAGGTGGTCTGCTGCTGGGCCCAGGCGCCAGCGATCTCCATGGAGACGCCAGCGGGAAGGGACAGGTCGGCCAGCTTCGCCCGCACATCCGCCATCAGCGAGCCCAGGTCGCGCTGGTCCAGCTCGCCGGTGACGATGACGACTGGGCGTAGGTCCTCGCGACCGATGCGGGTCGGAGAGTCGATGTCGCTGGGGCGAGCCACCGCGGCGATGGTGGTGACAGGGATGTCGGGATCGCCCGGCACCAAGGGCAGGGCCGCCAGCTTTTCGGGCGAGAAGCGAACCGCGTCGGGTGCCCGCAGACGCACGTCGATACGCCGGTCCAACCAAGGGATGCGAGCGGGAACCACACCTCGCAGGTTCGCGCCCAACAGCTCTCCGATGTCCGCCGGTGTCCGCAGCAGGCGCGCCGCGGCGGCCTGGTCCACGTCGAAGCGAAGGCTGGGAGATGGGGCCTCGACCCCCCCGTAGAGGTCGGCGAGCCCGGGGATGTCCTTGAGCCGCGAGGCGACCTCGGCCGCGACCGGTGGGAGCTGCTGAGGATCGGTGGAATAGAGCTTGATCTCGACCGGATGCGACGCGCCAGCCAGGTCGTTGAGCACATCCTGCATGACCTGGATCAGCTCGATCCGGGCCTGCGGGACATCCTGCTGCACCCGGGCCCGGACATCGGCCATGACTTCCTCGGCGCCTCGGTCACGCTGCTGCTTGAGGCGCACCATGATGTCGCCCTGGTTGGACTCGGTCGCCGCGGCGGGACCCAGCTCGGCACCTGTCCGGCGAGACCAGGTGCGAACCTCGGGAACCTGTGCCAGGACCGCCTCGATGCGGGCGGCGGTCTGCGAGGTCTCGTCCAGCGATGTCCCGGCCGGCAGGAAGTAGTCGAGCACGAAACCACCCTCGTCCATGGCGGGCAGGAAGCCGGTCTCGGCGTGGGTCAAGGCGAAGGTGCCCAAGGCCCCAAGCGCGACGGAGGCGACCAATATGCGCCCCCGGTGGCGCAGCGACGCACGCAGCACACGCCCATAGGCCACGTCCAACTTGGATCTGGTGGATGCCCGCGGGGCCAACCAGCGACCCGCCGCCAGGGGAACCAGGGTGACGGCCAACACCAGGGAGATCAGGACGGCCGCGGCGAGGGTCCACGACAGCGCGCCGAAGAAGCGCCCGACGACCCCCGACACCAAGGACATCGGGGAGAACACGACCACGGTGGTGAGCGTGCGGCCGATCACCGGGTAGAGCAGCTCCGCGACGCCCTCTCTTGACGCCTCGGGACCCGACTTGCCCTCTTCGCGATGCCGCGCGATGGCCTCAACCACGACGATCGCGTCATCCACGACCAGTCCGATGGCCACCGCCATGCCGCCCAGGCTCATCAGGTTGAGGGTCTGGCCACCCAGGTACATCGCGCCAAAGGTGATGGCCAGGGTCAAGGGCACGGTCGCGCCCGCGATGAGGCCCGCCCGCCAGTCGCGAAGGGCGATCGCCAGCACCAGCACGCAGAGCACGATCCCCACGGCAATGGCGTCACGCACCGAGCCGATGGCGGTGTTCACCAGAGATGCCTGGTCGTAGACCGGATCGAGGTGGACCCCGGCCGGCAGGTCGAGGGACGCAGCCGCGGCCAGGGCGGCGTCGGCGACCGCGGGGGTGCTCGCACCCTCCATCCGAGAGATGCTGACAAGGACAGTCTCGCCGCCAGGACCCGAGACCTGGGCCGTGCGGTCGGCGACCCCTGGGCGAACCTCGGCGATGGCGGACAGAGGCACCGGGCTTCCATCGACCACGGCGACCGGCAGTTCGCCCAGCGTCTCGGCATCCAAGGGCAGGGTGTCTGCCTCTACTGTAACCGCCTGGCGATAGCGAGTGAGGTGCCCGGCCGTGGAGTAATGTACGAAGTCCGTGATGCGCGCCGCGACGCTCGGAGCATCCAGCCGCAGCGCTGCCGCCGCCGCCGGGTTGACGATGACCTCTTCTTCTCGGCGGTCACCGCCCAGCACCTCGACCCGCCCAGCGCCATCCACCCGCGAAAACACCGGGCGCACCACGTTCTCGGCCAGATCATACAGGTCCGCCCCAGACAGGGGACCGGTCAGGTTGAAGGTCAGGACGGGAAAGGCGACCGGCGTGAGCCGCTGCGCTTCTACCTGGGCACCTGGACCCAGCTCGCCTCGGACCTGCTCGGTACGCGCCTGCACCATGGCCAGGGCTCGCGCCATATCGGTGTGCTCGGCGAAGGTGAGGTTGACCTCGACCGCGCCCCGACTGGTCTTGGACCGAACCCGACGGACGCCGGGGACCGTGGCGATGGCCGCTTCAAGAGGACGGGTGACCGTGGCCACCATCACGTCGGCGGCCGCGTCACCGACCTCGGCCACCACGACGATTCGCGGGAAGTCCACCTCGGGGTAGATCCCAGATGGAAGGCGTTGCACCGCCCAGATCCCGAACACGGCCCCAAAGGCGGTCAGCAGGATCAGCAGCCGCACGTGTCGCCGACAGAGGGTGTAGAGGTCGATCACGGGCGCACCGCGAGCGCCGCACCATCTTGCAGGGCCAAGCTACCTTCCACGACCACCAAGATCGTGCTGTCCAGCGCCTCGCCACCGGTGGCCCGGACCTCCACGCGGTGATCCTGCGTCGCGCCAGGGATGACCGGGATGGTCTTGGCATGCCCGTCCACACAGGCAACCACCTCCTGCCCCCCCTCGGCCGCGCCCCGAATCGCGGTCTCTGGCACCGTGACGATCCCCGTGCGCTGCCCGATCTGAACCGTCGCCACGGCCATCGCGCCGACCGGCAGCCGCTGCCCCTCCGCCAGCCGGACCCGCACGGTGCCCAGACCCGTCGCCGCATCGACACCGGGAGGGACGGCCACAACGGTCGCCGGCAGGGGAGCGGAGCCCGACACGCTGATCGATGCCGCCTGGCCCTTCTTGAGCCGGGTGATGTCCGCGACGGGCACCTGGCCCACCAGTTCGATGATGCTCGGGTCCACAATCTCGGCGAGCGGCGTGTTCGATGCCGGGTCCACCGTCTCGCCCAACCGAACCCCCAGGCGCAGCAAGACCCCGTCGATGGGGCTCCGCAGGCGCG
>JAADHA010000290.1 GCA_013152105.1 Oligoflexia bacterium
GCGTCCCCTGACCGCCCAAGCTCGCAATCCACCGCGCCCACCGCGGGTGTTCTCCCATCGGCAACAGGTGCCCGGCCGCCTTCACCGGGCTACCCCTGCGGTCGCGCCACGCTTGTGTTGCCCTCCATCCTGCAACCGCTTCCCCAGGTCACCTGTGCTGCTCTCCTTGGCCCTGTTGACCGGCTGCCTGCAAGACCAGCCCCTTCCCGATGTGGGCGCCTGCGCAGACTACCCCGACGGCCTCTACGACTACGGACTCATCGGCATCGGCACCTGCATCGCCGGTCCCGCGGCCTTGGCCACCGCGCAGAACGACGGCGACGGCGTCCTGTTGGTCAGCAACAGCAACCACCTCGCCACCTTCACGGGCGGCAGCCTGCTGGCCATTCCCTGGGACAGCATCGACCTGGACATCGGCCGCAACGTGATCAGCGATCTTCCGGCGGCGGCGGTGGACCTGCCAGATTTCTCCGCTGGGCTGGGCTTGTGGGACCAGGACAGCGACGGCGACGGCGACCTGGCGGTGGTGACCACGCGGTACTCGGCGGACTCCCTGGTCCGGTCAGACGATGACCAGGTCTGGCTGGTGGATGTCAGCGACGCCCGCAATCCGGTCCTCTCCTCCAAGGGTGAAGACGGAAGCTCCACCGTCACGGTCGAAGCCGACCCCACAGACGCGGTCGTCGACCCCGACAGCGGCATGGCCTATGTCGTCAACCGCACCGCCCACAGCGTGTCCGTGCTGGACATGACCGGCGAGCTGGTCGAAATCGTCCTGCCCTGGCCCGAACAGACCGTCAGCCAGACCACCCTGGACGACGCGGACGGCAGCGGCTCGACCGGCGAACTGTCGACGCTCGACATCACCGACAGCACGCTGGTGCCAGACGAAGAGTGGGACCTGGATTGGTCGGCGGGATCGTGGCGCGTGTGGACGCCACAGGCCGACGGTCTGAGTCGGTCTACCACCTCGGGAGACGGCATCTACTGGCCCAGCGGCATCGGCGCCGAGCTGGACCCCGCCGACTCTGACGGAGCCATCACCGAAGTCTCCGACCCCTCCGCCCTGTTGCTGGGCAGCGCACTCTATATGTACTTCGTCGACCAGGGCGCCGTGCGGGTAGCAATCGCCGACACCGCCCTGTTCGACTGGGCGCTCCAGGACACCGTCAGCCTGGACACGGACGACAGCCGCTGGGACGCGGTGATCGAGGGTCCCTCAGCGGTGGTCACCGCCGACGCCTTCGAGCTGTTCTACGGGGCAAGCGACGGGCAGGACGGTACGCTCTCGGCCATCGGCCGAGCGACCAGCACCGACGGCGTCAACTTCACCCGAGCGGGGAACGCCGTGCTGGAGCCCACCTGGGACCACGAAGCGGGCGGCATCGCCGACCCTTCGGTGTTCTACGACAGCGAGGTCAACCAGTGGCGCATGGTCTACGGCGCCTTCGATGGCAGCCGCTGGACGATCGGCCACGCGGTCAGTGACGACGCCCACACCTGGCAGTCCGACGCCAGCCCCATCTTCGAAGTGAGCGGCGTCGACGTGGCCGCCCCGGTGGTCACGGCCGAGGCTGGCAATTACCGGATGTGGTACGCCAGAGACGACGGCACCGGCTGGTCCATCGGTGCGGCAAGCAGCCCCGATGGGTGGACCTGGACCGACCAGGGCACCGTGCTTGAACTGGATGAAGCGGTGGACTCGCCTCCGGGCCCCGCCGTCCAAGCCACCGTCGACCGCCTGTTCCGCCTTCAGCGCCAGACCAGCGGCGATCTGGTGGCACAGGTCGAATCCGGGGGCTCGGTCTCGCTGCCCGACCAGGGTCTGGATTTCTCTGTTGTCTCCGGCTTTCAGATGGGCGTGGACGCGGGCGGATCGATCACCGAGGGCGGAATCTCCCTCAGCAGCGTCGACCCGTCTGACGGTACGGCCTGGTACACGGTCACAGACGCAGGCGGCACGCCGGCGATCGGCATCGGCGCGGTCGACGGTCAAGGCGACGCCAGCGTCGAGACCGAGACGGTCCTGGACGGTGAAGAGACCTACGAGTCCCGCGGCGTCAGCGACCCGGTCGTGGTTCACACCGACAGCGGCTACGTGATGTTGTATGGCGGACTCCAGCGCAGCAGCAGCACCATTGCCCGCGCCACCAGCGACGATGGCCGCACCTGGGCGCGCTCCGGCGAAGTCCTCACCGCGGGCTCCGACTGGGAGAGCGTCGATATCCTACCCGGCAGCATCATCGTCCAGGACGACGGCTCCTGGCGACTGTTCTACAGCGGCAGCGACGGCGAGACCTGGTACATCGGTGAAGCCAGCAGCGACGACCAGGGTGCTACCTGGGTCCGCCAGGAAGGCGCCAGCGGCTACAGCTTCGCGACCGGCTCACCGGGCTGGTGGGACGACTCTGGAGTGCGCGATCCCTACGTGATCGTCGGCAGCGATGGTGTCTGGCAGATGTGGTATGCCGGCTTCGACGGAGATGTCTGGCGAGTCGGCTACGCCACCAGAGACGGCATAGATGGAACCTGGACCCGCTTCGAGGACCCGGTCAGCCAGGAAAAACGCGCCATCCTGGGAATCAGCTCTTCTCTCTTCCATCCAGATGGCGCCCTGAGACCGGTGGTCCTGACCCCCTCGCAGAACAGCGACCTGGGCGGGAACGGTCTTGACTGGCAGGGCTGGTACGCAGGCCGGTTGGGCGATGTCGACCGGCAGGGCCTGGCCCTGGGTCGAAGCCCGAACTACCTCCACCGGGTCTTCCGCGTGCCCACGCCAGGCGACAGCCTGAGCTTCACGACCCAACGTGGAGACGACACAGCTCGCGCCATCCCGCTTGACGCCACGGTGCAGGGGTCCACCTTGACCGGCTGGACCGCCGCCAGCCTGACGCTGGACCGCGAGCGCGGCTTCTTGTATGTCACAGGACAGCTTCGGCCCTACGTCTTCGTCATTGATGTGCGCGACGACAGTCCCCTGCCCGATGGCAGCAACGACGACAACTATCTGGACCTGGAAGCGGTCATCGTCGCCACCAATGCCAGCGGTGCCGATGGCTTCCGCCAGGTCGTCACGGTCCCCGGCCAGGACTACCTGCTGGCCATCAACGACAGCCCAGACGCCGTGTGGGTCGTGGACCTGTCCCAGCTCGAAGACGACGGCCAGGCGAACCTGATCTACGACGCGATCATCGGGTACATCCCATCGCCGCGCGGCGTCGCCCGAGACGAAGGTGTACCGACCCTGTCTGACGTGGGGGCTGGACGGCTGCTGCTTCACCCCGACGGTCGCCATCTCTTCGTCAGCAATTTCAACGCGAACAGCATCGGACTGTATGACCTGGCCATCGGCCCGTTTGGCAGCTTCGTCCAAGAGGTGATGAATGTCGGCGAGAACCCCTTCGCGATGACCCTCTCGCCGGACGGAAAGTACCTGGCCTTCGGCAACTACACCGGAGAGGTCGGCCGCGATGTGCGAAACGCCGAGTCCACCCTGGGTGTGCTGGATGTCGATCCCGACAGCCCGACCTACTTCGAGGTGCAGACGTGGATCACCAACCGCTGACGCTGTCGCCGCTGATGCTGTTGCCGCTGGCCGCGGTGTTGGCCAGCGCCTGCACCGTCACCGAACGCGGGCCCTTTGTCTTCGACAGCCCCACCACCTCGGATGTGCTGCGACCATCCGACGGCGGCCCCTTTGACGAACCCATCGGCTTCGTCAGCAACCTGCGCAGCGGCCGCATCACGCCTCTGGATCTCAAGCACGCCACCCTGTTGTCCGACCAACCCACCGCACCCTGGCTGCACAGTCGGGGGATCGCGCTGGGCGACGAACGCCAACTCGGCGACATCATCGTGTGGGCCCCCGCCGACGACCAGGTGCGGGTCATGGCCGTCGACCTGGCCCACCAGGTCCTGGTCGAGGCGCCCTACATCACCGGCTTTGGGACCGCGCTCGAGCTGTTCATCCCGACCGCGACAGATCCCGTATTCGATGACGCGGACGCTTCGGGCGACACCATCAGCGCTTCCAACCTGCTCCTCAGCACCGGCTGGACCACCACCGAGGACTGGCTCTTCGACTACGACGGCGAAAAGTGGTGGGTCACCGGCACGCGCTCGGGCCAACAGAGCCAGCAGGCCTATACCGGCCAGCCCTACCGCACCGACAACCTCGAGCTGAGCCTCACCTTGCAAGGTACAGCGACCGCCGGTGACCGGCTCACGCTGTCGACTGATACGGGCGTGGTCGAGCACGATGTCGGCGCCATGCCCTTGACCTTGAAGCGGGTGCCCGGCCAGAACCTGGCCCTGGTGGGAACCTGGGACGCCGCCACGGACAGCGGTGCCTTGGTGGTCTGGGATCTGGTCGCCCAGGCGATGGTCGGCAGTGTAGACCTGGGCCCGGGCTCACAGCCCTGGGCCATCGAGCTCGCTACGGTCGAAGACGACGTGGCCCAGGTCTACGTCGCCGACTCCAGCCTGGCCGTGGTCCACGCGCTCGAGCTGAATCTCATGGCACCAGAGACCAGCCTGCTCACCGACATCGACACCGCGGCCCCCGTGCAGGATGTCGCCTGGCTGTCGGGGCAGGACTACCAGGGCCAGCCATTCAACCGGCTCTTTGTGGCACCCGTCGGCCTCAACCGGATCGACCTCTACGACCTCGACACCAACACCTGGCACGACGTAAACCCGATGGACGATGTCGACGCCGCAGGGATCGACTTGTTCTCGCCGGTCGTCGGTCTGGACGCCGCGCCCGACCCCATCAACGTGCAGACCCTGACGCAGTGGGGCGTGTGGAACCAGGCTGCTGTCGTCGTGGCCACCCTCTTCGACGGGTCGCTGGTGATGGTCGACGCGGCGACCGGCTGCCTGGTGACCGATATCCAGGGCGCCCTGGTCGACCCCACCAACACCTCAGGGGCCTTCTACGATCTCGGCGCCATCAGCAATCCTGCGATCCAGACCGACGACGCTACCGGCCGCGAGGTCGTGACCAGCCCCTGCGGCGGACTGATGCGGTCCGAGTCGTGGACCATCACCTTTGATGGTGCCACCGGAGACTGGCTGGTCGACGGCAGTCTCAGCGGACCGCAGGCCAATCGCCTCCACGAAGACGAGCGCTATGTCAGTGACAACGGCGGCTTCAGCATGCTGATCCTCTCGGGCCCCTTGGCCACGACCGACGGCGACGAGTTTCAGTACACGTCGACCGAAGGCGTCCTGCGCCTGAACTCGGTGACAGACTCGTCGACGTCGACGACGACCTTCGATGCTCCGGGCAAGCCCCTGGTGTTCCAGTACGATGTGGGCCCCACCGGTGGCGGGTGGGACGTGCTCGACCGGCGCACCTTCGCGCTCCTTCCACTGATCGGCAACGATCTGGTGCTGCGGGTGCGCCTGGAGAGCTGGAATGTCGAGGTTGTCTGGGAGTAGCTGCGGGGACTAGCTGCTGGAAGAAAGACCGATCCCGACTACACCAGCTTCTCAGCCACGGCTCGGCGAGGGTCGTGCTTGCGGGCCCTGCGAAGGAAGCGATGCAGCGCCATCACGCCCTCGTCCTGCTGCCCGCTGGCCAGCAGCGCACGGCCCAGAAAGTAGTCAGGCTCGGGCGGCAGCTTGATCTTGCCTGCGGTGGAGGACGCTCGGAGGGCCTCGAGCGCCCCTGACAAGGCTCCAGCGCGGGCCAGCAACAGGCCTCGGGCCAGGTCGCCAGACGGGTCGGCCGGAAGCCATGGGTCGAAGATGGCAGGGGCACGCTGGTCGACCGGCGAGCCGGCAGCGAGGCCATCCCAGTCCAGATCATCGGGCCGGGACAAGGCGGTCGCGGCCGCCACGACATCGGCGCCGTCCGCGCGGTACCACGTCCGCCCCTGGCATTGGAAGGCAGACCGAGCGTCGCCCACCCGGCGAATGAACATGCGGCGGATCCCTCCCGGCAACACGCCGTCGAGGAAGCTGTACGAGAGGTCCGCCGCTCCGTCGGTCGGAGCGACATTGTCCTTGGTGGCATCGCCCCACAGGATCCCCGGTTCCGAGAACACGGCGAGACCGGGTGGCATGGCCGGGGTCGGCGTGACCTCGCCCGCGTCTCTGCCGTCACACAGAAACGCGCCGCGCAGAGGGGTCTCGTAGTCATGGAGCTGCTCGATGGCCCGGTCGCGCAGGTCGGCGTGGGCGCCAGTCAGCGCCATGGCGCCAATGGCCGCACGCGCCGAGACGTAGCCGACTCGCGCCGCGACCCACGCCATCTCGGCGGCTGCATCGGGCTTGAGCCGACGTTCCTTCAGCAGCGCCACCACGGCGTCTTCCAGCTCGGCATCGTCCTGGACCGCCGCTGACCCGCACAAGCGCAACATGCCAATGGCCGCACCCAGGCGCACATCGCCCCGTGGATCTCGCAGCCCGACCGCGATGCGCTGGTAGCCCTCGGGGATCCCAATGCAGGCCAACATGGAGAACAGGCCCCCGTTCACCGACGGGTCGATGCCCGTGAAGAGGGCGATGATCTCTTGCCGCTGGGCATCACTCAGCTCGCCGTGCCGCGGTCCGACCCGATACCGAGACAGGATGTCCGCGACCGCGCCCGCCGCACCCAGGCGCACGGCGGGGGAGCGGTCGGTCGCCGCGCGCTTCACCAAGGCGGGAATGTCGTCTGGCACGCCAAAACGGGACAGGTCCCGAGCCGCGGCGCAGCGCCTGTGGATGCTGCGCGCGCGGAGCGTCTCGCGGGGCTTCTCGGTCTCGGCAGGTGCGGCGTGGTCGAAGGGCACAGTCTCTCCGGCTGGGGATCAGGGCAGCGTAGACATGGGGCAGCGTAGACGTGGGGGCAGCGTAGACTCAGGGCAGGCTGAGCGCCACGGTCGCCAGGCCGCGGCGGGGCACCACGACCAACAGCTCATCGCGACCGTCCGCGTCACGGTCGATGGCAGCGATCCGGACGGGCTCGCCCAGCTCCCAGGTGAAGGCGGCGCGACCGCCACCATCCAGGCCGAGGACGACACCATCGTCTGCCCGCACCAGGACGGTGCGCAGGGCACCCTCGGGGCCGAAACGGCCCGTCAGCAGGTCGGAGAAGAGTCCGCTGCTGACACGGCCGGTCCCGTCGACATGCCGCGCGCCAACTGCGGGGAGGCGCTCCAGCTCAAGCCCACCGGGATCCAGGTGGCGCCAGACCGACCCATCCACGGCATAAAGCCCGTCCTGTCCGTCCGAGGCGATGTCCTGAGCGCCCCCCGCCACGCGGTGGACCAGGCGACCCAGGGCGTCCACCGCCAGCAATTCCTGGGTCGTGGAGAACCACAGCAGCCCACCCGAGGCACACAGGGACTGGACTGGATCAGCGGTCGTGAGGAACCACCGTGGTCGGCCTTCGGGGCTCGACGCACGCACCCAGAGATTGCCCGCGGCGGACAGCACGGGGCCCTGCTGCCAGGCCAGGAGATCCCCACGACTCGGGCCCTTTCCTTGGGTGTCCAAGTCCGGACCGCCGTCATTCAGGACCAACGGTGGCGCTCCCTGCCGACTCAGCACGATGTCGCCCTCGGCCACGACGAGATCGCGCACGCCCTTGATGCCCTGGAAGTCAAGCAGCTTGGCGTCACGCACCGACCAGGCCATCCCCAGGTTCGAGCGTCCTGCCGTGTCGGGGTCAGTTTGCGCCGCCAGGGCGTGGTCCACGGCGTCACGCGTCCGCGCGATGTCGCCCATGGAATAGCCACGCGCCGAGTAGATCTGTGCGCCGCTCGCATCGACAAGCCGCACCGCTGGGATCCCGTCGATGCCGAAGCGTTCGGCCAGGGCCGGCGCGTGGGCCACCGCAAAGGGCAGCCCCAGCGCATCGACGAAGGCCGGGAGATCGCCGGCTGTGTCCGCCTGGTCGATGCTGACCGCCAGGACATCGAGGCCCTGGTCCCGACGCTGTCTCCACAGCTCCACGATTTCGGGCAGCTCCTTGCGGCAGGGACCGCACCAGGTCGCAAAGAAGGCGAGCAGGACAGGGTGCCCACGATGCTCAGACAGGCGCCAGCTTGCGCCGTCCAGGGTCTGCACCGACAGGTCTTCGAGCGGGGGCAGGGTCACCAGCCAGGGCTTCGGGTCCCGCATGGCAGCCATGCCCAACAGCCCCTGCAGCGCTGGCTGGGAGGAGGTGAGCAGCAGCGCGCGCGTCAGCTCGGTCGCAGCATCGCGTCTGCCCAGCGCGAACAGCGACCGAGCCAGCATCGAGCGCCCGCGCAGCTTGCCCCCCGCGTCCCCGCGCCAATCCCCCCTGGGGTCCCAGACATCGGCCGGCCGAGCGCCCTCGCTGGCCGCCAGGTCTTCGCTGGCCTGCTGCCAGGCCTGGGTCAGGAACCACACCTCGCCCAGCTTGAAGCGCAGCGCATCATCGCCAGGTTTCGCGCCGCTGAGAACCTGTGCCGCGGCGACCGCGGTCGCGGGCCGGCGCTCGGCCGCTTCACGCAGGGCATTTCCCAGTCCATCTGCCGGCACCGGTCCTCCGAGGCCGTCATCCAGCGCCGCCTGGGCCCACCGACGCGCCGCAC
>JAADHA010000665.1 GCA_013152105.1 Oligoflexia bacterium
AGAGGCGCCGAGGGTGGGCGCCGAGGGTGGGCGCCGAGGGTGGGCGAGGAAGGCAGCCGCCGCACCACCGCCGGGCTAACGGTGAGGAGCCCAGGCCGTGCCCGTGCCCACAAGCCGGAAACCCCAAGGCGGAGCCACCGTGCGCATCGTGCACCTCACCGACCTCCACGTACAGGTACGCCCCAGGGTGGGTGAGCTGGTGGGCAAGCGCTTTGCCGCCACGGCCAACCTCTACCTGCTCGGCCGCCGGCGCAAGTTCGACCCGCTCGTCCAACGCGCCGCGGTCCAGGCCGCCCTCGCCCAGGCGCCCGATGTGGTCGTCGTGACCGGCGACCTCACGGCCCAGGCCACCGACGCCGAGTTCAAGGCCGCCCACCACCTGCTCGCCCCGATCCTCGACCAGGTGCCCACGGTCATCATCCCCGGAAACCACGACACCTATGTTCGGGCCGCCGTCCGCAAGGACCGGATCGGCCAGCTCTTTGGCGCCGCGATGGGCAAACACCGCCGCTTGCCCTACCTGGTCCAGCACGGTGACGTCGCCTTCCTGGCCATCGAGACCTGCCGCGCCCACCTGCTCTCCAGCGGCCACACCCCAAAGAAGCAGATCGACCAGGCCCGCGATCTGCTGGAACAGGCCTGGCCCGGGGGCTCGCGACCCTTTGTGTTCCTCATCCAGCACTACCCGCTGCTCGGCCGAGACGGGCTGCCCTATGGCCCGCCAGCGCGGGCCCTGGACAACGCCCGGGACGTGCTGGAATTCCTCTCAAAGACCCACGAAGTCGACGCGGTCCTCCACGGCCACGAGCACCACGGTTTCCGCACCATGGTCCCGACCGCGGCCGGCCCGATTCCGGTCTTCGACCCCGGCGCCAGCGGCTACGCGTGGTTGCCAACCCAGAATCGCACCGCCCACTTCAACGTCTACGACGTAGACCGCAAGGGGCTGCACGCCACCCGGCGCTACTGCTGGAACGGCGAAGCTTTCGTCGACGAACCTGGAGGCGCCTATGAAAGCGGTCGTTAGCCTGTTCATCCTCGGGGCCTGCACCGGCAAGCCGCAGAACACCGGCGACACTGCCAGCGGCACTGCCAGCGACGCGGTCCTGGCGATCGTCGACCCGAGCCGCGCCGTCCACTATTTCGACATGCCCTTTCCCAGCGACGACCTGCTGGTCGACGGACAGGTCGACCTGGCGGGCTTTCCAAACGTCGACAGCGGCCCCCTGGCCCCGGTGATCGCGGGGTGGCTGTCGCGGATTCAGCAGACCACCCACGGCTTCGCCAACAACGGCGCCGCCTACTTCCGCTTCGAAGCGCCGCTTGCGGGCTTGCCCGAGTCCACGACCGGCCAGGTGGACGATCCGGTCGTGTGGGCCTGCCAGACCGACACCTCGGCCGAGCTGCTGCCCCTCGACCTTCGCTTCATCACCGACCCGCTGGGGGACCCCTTCTGGGGCGAAAACACGCTGGCCTGCGGACCGGTCCTCGGCCGTCCACCGCGGTCTGGAGCCAAGTGCGCAGCGGCCGTGATGGCCTCGGCCGGGGCTCGCGCTCCCAACGACGACGCCGTGCCCCAGGCGGCACGCAACTTGCTCGCCGCGGCGGGCGTGACCGCCGAGGTCGCCGTCGCGACAGTGTTCACCGTCCAGGACGGGGTCGGCCAGCTCCAAGCCCTGGCCGCTGATGTCGACACGCGCCTGGGCGACAGCCCGGACTGGGGCAAGCTGGAGATCAAGCGGGTCAGCTCGCTGAGCTACAGCCAGGGCACGACGCCCTCGGGTCAGCCGGCGACTCTGGCGACCGCGACTTTTCAGGACGGCAGCACCGAGACCGCCTACCTCGGGGCCCTGGAAGAGGGCGGCGAACACACCACCTCGCTGGGCAAAGACTGGCCCATGGCCGTCTACCAGCTCAGCCTGCCGACCCTGAATTACTCGGGCCTGGACGACCGCCCCTATATGTCTCCCGGGCTGGCCCACCTCTCCGACACCGACCGCGTCTCGGGCTGGATCGACTTCGCGGACGGCCAGGTCCTAAACGAGCCCGACGTGGAGTTGATGCGAGTGACCGTCTCCCTGCCCAAGGACAGCGACGGACAGCCGATGTCGGATGTGCCGGTGATCATGTGGGATCATGGCACTGGGGGCCACGCCTACAACGCCGTCCAGCGACGCAGCATCGACGACGATGGGCTGGGCCTGGCCCAAGCCGAGGCCGCCGCGGGCTTCGCCATCATCGGCCGGGACGCGCCGCTCTATGGCACGCGCTACCCCCTCATCGACGAAGGCTACGGCGAAAGCCTGGGCTTCTACAACATCGTCAACCTGCCCGCCTTCCGCGACAACCAGCGTCAGACCGCGGTTGATGGGCACGTCCTGCTGCGCTTCATCCAGTCCGGGCTCAACGATGTCCTGCCACAGGGCAGCGTCGACGGCACCCGCGTCGCGCGAGCGGGCCACAGCCTGGGCAGCGTGACCGCCAACCTGGGCATCGCGATGGACCCCGACGCCTTCCAGAGCTCCTTCCTGTCCGGATCGGGCGGCGACTTCAGCGACTACTTCCTGGACACCGGCCTGCTGGGGACCAGCATCGACCCCAGCGTCCTGGACAGTCTGTTCGCGCTGTTCGGGGTCGACGTACCCGACCCGGTCACCCCCGCCTCGGCCATCGGCGCAGCCCTGGGCCTGGACCCGGCCGCGTGGGATCACATTGACCGCTTCCACCCCGCGATGCAGCTCTTTCAGTGGACCATGGACCCCAGCGACCCGATGGCGGTGGCCGCGCACGAGCCCATCCCCGCCACGATGATCATGGGACAGGACGACTGGCAGGTACCCAATCTCACCAGTGAAGCCCTGTGTGATCTGGCCCTGCCCGACTGTACCCGCACGACGGTGGACGCCACCGGTGACTACGACCCGCACTACGTGTTGCACCGCACCAAGGCCGGGCTCGCGCTCTTCTCGAGCTGGCTGGCCGACTGAGCCGCGTGAACCCTCGGTGCGCGCTCCGCCTCAGGATCGACGCGCCGCCATCCAGCTCGCTTCCAGGCTCAACCCCGCGCTCACGCTCTCAACACCAGCGCCCGCCTCCAACAGAACGGGCAAGACCCGCGCGTTGATGCCCGCGCTGCCCAGCTCGGCCGGGCCCTGGACGGTGAGCGTAAGGCCATCGACCCCAACCACCAGCCCGGTCGCCTCGACCGCCGCCGCGAAGGGCGCCGCAGGCTGGCACAAGGAGATCACCACCTGCTGGGCACGACCGGTGATCTCGCTCATCGGGCCCTGGGCCACGGCGCGCCCCGCCTCCATGAAGATGACATGGTCGCAGGTCGCCTCCAGCTCGGCGAGCACGTGGCTGGACACCACCAGGGTCGCATCGCCAGCCCGACGCTGCAACACGCTTCGCATGCGCACCACCAGGTCGGGGTCCAGACCGCTGGTCGGCTCGTCGAGCAGCACCAGTTCGGGGTTTCCGAGCAGCGCCTGGGCGACCGCGACCCGGCGTCGCATGCCGTGCGAGAGCTGCTTGATGCGCTGGTCCGCCCGATCGCTCAAGGCCACATCGTCGAGGACCTGGGCCACAGCCCGGCGCGCCGCAGCGGGCCCAAGCCCCTGGAGGCGCCCGTACCAGGTCAACAGCGCGCCAACCGGCAGGTCAGCCGGCAGCGCACAGTCCTGGGGCAGGATGGAGACCCGGCCCGCGTGCCGCCGAGGGTCAAAAGCACCCTCGCCCAGCACATCGACGGTGCCAGCGTCCGCTTGAACCAGGCCGGCGATGATGCCAAAGGCCGTGGACTTGCCCGCGCCATTGGGCCCCACCAGCCCGCACAAGGCTCCGGTTGGGACCGTGAAGTCCAGCCCGTCCAGCGCCACGGTCGATCCAAAGCGGCGGCGCAGACCCGCGACGCTCAGCGCGGCCCTCACGCGTCCCTCCTCAAAAACCAGGCGTGCCCTGCCATAAAAGCGCAGCCACCGATGGCCAGCAGGATCAACTCTGCCGGCAAGCGCTGGGACCACTCCGGTCGCCACAGATCCAACGCGTGGCTGCCCGGAAACAGGACCAGCAGGCTGTCGAAGATGACCGGAGCGGCGTCGTGGACCCGCGGCGCCTGGAGAAACTGCCGCCCCACACCCACCAGCACCAGCGCCAGCAGGCCCCCGGCCCGAGCCTTGTTCGCCGAGCGGGTGATCTGGCTGATCCCCATGACCAGCCCCAGATAGGCAAACCCCGAGACACAGGCCCGCCCGCCCAGGCGTGCCATCCACATCGCGGTGTTCGCAGCAGGATAATCCGCCAATGCGAACAATCCCACCATCCAAGAGCCCAGGCCTCCGAGCGCGACACCAGTCCCCATCAGCACGGCCTGTCCCAGCAGCTTTCCGCTGGCCCAGGCGCCTCGCGAGGAACGCACAAGAGCGAAGCGGCTGGCGCCACAGTCCACGTCGGCCGCGATGGCGTCACTGCTGGTGATCGTGACCAGGACTGGCACAAAGGTCATGGCCACCCACCCGTAGAACAGCGCCAGCGGCGGCACCGCGACCAGCTCCGCAGCCAGCACGGGGTCCCCGACCAGCTCCTCCACCACGTCGTGGAGTTGGTCGCTCTTCATCAAGGAAGCGGTCATCGTGCCGGGTTGTTCGGTGTGGGCCACCGCCAGCGTGTCCGCCATGCCCTTCTCGATGCTGCGCAACACCGACACGAAGGCACCTGATGTGGCCGTCGCTCCGGCCAGGTACAAGAGCAGCAGTAGGACCGCCTTGCGCGAACGCAGCGCGCACCGGAGGTCAAAGGCGGCGGTGAGCAGCACACCGCGCAGCGTCGCCCTCACTCAGCGCTGCCGCTGTTGGCCGCGGCCGACTCCACGGCACCCCGAAAGGACTCCATGTCGATGTAGTTCCAGACCTCGCGAGAATCTGGCTCGACCGAAGCCACCGCGTCCGGGCCGATGATCTCGTCGACATTGAGCTGGGCGTCGTACAGGATGCCAGAGACATCGCGGGTGAGCCCCAACAGCTCGAGACTGTCGGGATCGCCGGCCGAATTCATCATCGTGAGCAGGTCATCGCCCAGGGCGGAGAGGCGATCATTCATCTCGGCGGTCGCCACGTCCAAGGCCGCGAGTTGGGCGTCGTCGAGGTCCGCCTGTTCGGCCAGGGCCGCCCGAGACTGGTCGATCCGCAGCCGCTGGGCGTCCACGGCAAGATCGAACTGTTCGAGGGTGTCCATATCTTGCTGACCGGTGTCCGGGGCGTCCGTCGAGCCACCGCCGCTGTCGGCGTCTGCGGGATCAGCGGGCGGGTCCACGCCGGGGGGCGAAAGTGCGGCGGAGCGTTTGTCGCGAGCGGGCTCAGGGTCAACCGAAGGCGGCGTCCCAGCACGGTCGAGGCCAACCATGGACAGCGGAGAACGTCGAGCAGCCTGCCGCCGAGCCTTGACCAGGTCGTCCTGGAGGCGCGCCAGGTTCTGGTCACAACTGGCCAGATCGGTCCGAGGTGCGACCCCGCCAGCGAGGAAGCCACCGATAATCCCAACGAAGACCCAGGCGGGAGCTGGTAGAGAAGGAGCCATGGGCACCAGGTAGGGCGTCAGGCCCGTGTGGCATTCAGCGAACGGCCGATCATGTAGATGCTGGCCCGGGCCAGGCGATCCGGCGAGAGGTAGGATGCCGCGTGGGCGGCCGCAGTGGCGATGTCCTCAGCGACGATGAGCACTGGCATGCACTGCCCATCCACCACCACCTGCCACCCGTAGGAAGGCAAATCGACGGGCGAGGGCTTGGGCGAGGGCTTGGGCGAGGGCTTGGGCGAGGGCAGGGGCGGGCTGAGGTCCAGTCGGAGCTGCTCGGACACGCGAGGAGCGGCCGGCGCGGGAGCT
>JAADHA010000500.1 GCA_013152105.1 Oligoflexia bacterium
CGTCGTCCAACACATCGCGCTCGCTGCCCCGCCACAGGTCGTCGTAGTCGAGCTCGCCAAACAGGTCGAACAGCGCGTCCCGCGCGCGGGCTTGTCGCGACTCGGCGGTCCCCTCGCCGATGCGAGCGATCAGCGGGCGCTGGATCAGCCGCTCGATCTTGGCCTGGAGGCTGCCGCGGATGGCGGTGACCATGTCCTTGGGCTCATCGGGCTCGTTGCCTTCGTCGACCTCGTCGGGCTCGTCGGGCTCGCCAGGTGAGACGCACCACCCCGCGCGAGGCGGACATCTGGACCTTCTCGATCGCCGTCCCTCACCGCTCTCTTCGTCTTCGCCCCCACGGCCTGCAAGGGCAGCCAGTCCATGCGTCACGCGGTCGGTCGCAGGATCAGCGTGCGAAGCCCAGCGTGGCTTCTAGCAGCACGCCGGCCACCGGGTAGGAGCGGCTGCCCGAGGCCCGGATCTGGTAGCCCACCATGCCGTCCAGTTCGAAGCTTCCACCTTCGAAGCCGATGCGCGGGCCGGCCTGCAAGGTGGGCGAGAGCAGGCCCACGATGGCCTGGTCATGCTCCAGGCCCAAGGTGAGCAGCTCGCCCTCGGCCCGTCCGCCGATGCCCAGGCCGTGGCGGTCGTGCCAGTGCGCGAAGGCAGACATCCCGCCTCCCATGACGGCGGCCTCTTGGCCGAAGCGGCCGCGCAAGCCCCAGCCCAAACCGTAGTGATAGGGCGCGTCCTCGTCCACGACCCTGATGTGCTTGCGTAGCGTGCGCATGGGCCCGAGGACCATATCGAGGCCGCCGGCGACCTCGACCACGCCAGCGCCGGCCGGGTCCAGGGCGGGCGCGACGCCTACGGCTCCACGGTAGGACATGCAGGCCGGGGTGAGGGCCAGGCCCGCCCAGGCCAGCAGGAGGGCTGCGCGCGGGGCGGGCGGGCGACCGCCGAGGTGGTGAGGCTGAATCGCGAGGGGACCCGGCGGCGAGCTGGCATGCCTGGCGCTTCTGCCGGCCTTCAAGGTACCTGCACTTGCCCAACGCCGCGCAACACTTCGTTCTGGATGGTGGTCAGCCTTGGCCAGGGAGGGCTTCCACACTCGGGGCTGCTTCGAGGTTTTCGACTCTGGGAAGACACTCTGGAGCAGCGCTATCAACCGCACGCGCAGCGCGTCCAAGTCCTTGTCGGTGGTGTCGACGCTGGGTGGGAGCACGGTCACAGGTTCACCTCCAAGGGGACAAAGCCCGGGCGGGCCCCTACGGGAACACGTCAGACCTCGGAGGCGGCGGATACTACGAGATTGCCTGCTTCACCAGGCGAGCCTCCACATCGCCGAGCCACTTCAGCTCGATCTGAAACTTCTGGAGCGTCAACTCCACCATGAGTTTAGCCGCTGCAAGCATGGGCCCGGAGTCCCCCCGGATGGCCTTCAGCGTCTCCTCTTCCTTTGCGATCTCCGCTTGCAAGAAGCCCCGCCGTCGTTCGACGGCCGCGACACGCGATCCTTGGGACATGAGGTGAGAGAGCGCCAGCCACGTGAGGAATGCAGGGCGCTCGCGTTGCGTGGACCACGCGGGCGCAGCCAGGGCTCTGCGCACCGCCGCTTCCCCGGCCTTCGTAACCCTCAGGACCTGCCTCTCGGGACCGGCCGGCTTCGCCGGATCGGCAGCAGGCCTGGCCCAGCCTCGTGCCAGGATCTTCTTGAAGGAGTAGTAGACCTGCGCCCTCGATATACCCGCCCAGTCATCGACCTCTCGGCGAACGATCTCACGCGAGCACTCGTACCCGTGCATCGGCCGCTCGGTCAGGAGCGCGAGGACCACCAGGTCTGAAGTCGTGGGGGTCTGCCTATCCTTGCCGCGCACGGGGATCTTCCCCCTTCCGTAGGCGAGACCAATACCACCAGCGGCGCTGATCTGCAGGCAGCTTCGGGTCTCGGGCTTGCGCGACGGCCGCCCGAAACACATCCTCGCAGCATGGATCCAGGCGCTGGCCGCGCAACGCGCACAGTCTGTCGTAGAGGTCCCTTGGGTCCTCGCTGACCAGGGCACCGACCGACGTGATGCCGAGCGCCCGAAGATCCTCCACGGTGGCTGGCCCAACCGACACCAGATCGATCAGCTTGCGGTTTTCGGTCCTCATGCGTCGATCCTGGCGGCGAAGAGGATCACGTGCCCGCCCGGCGACCGCGCGAACATCCTCAGCGGCGCTGACGCACGTCTGCAGCATCAACTCCACACCATCACGGTCGATGCCGACGAAGCCGAGACGGTCGCCAGCGGGGACATCGATGGTCTTCTGGAAACCGAGAGACGGCTCGATCGCGTCGACATCGAGAACTGGCGTCAGCTTCTTGACTCTCATGATGACCTCCTTGGTCGCTTCACGGCATCGCTAGTCTAATCTGGACTAGTTGCCTGTGCAAGCCTCTCTCGACACATCCCCGGAGTGCTTCCAAGCTCAGACCTCGATCGGCAGCGTCTCCTCGGCAGCGTCTCCTCGCCAGCGCACCGCATCGTCACCGCGGCATCGTCACCGCCACGCCTCGACCGAAGTAGGCTCCGGAACCGGAGAGACCCGCCATGCCGACACGCCCGGCCTCGCCCCAACTTACGCCCCCTGCCGGGGCGACACCGTGAGCGTCGCCGCCATCCTCGGCAGCGCCTTTCGGACCGCGACCCTGCTGGGGCGCCCGCTCCAGCCTCGCACGCTGCGGACGCCCTTTGGACCCGCGACGCTCTACCGGCACCCACAGCGCGACGACGCCTGGCTGCTGTTCCGACACGGGATCCCCCACCGCTGGCTGCCCCACCAGATCCCGTGGCGAGCCCACGCCTGGGCGTTGCACCAGGTCGGCTGCCAGGCCCTGCTGATCACCAGCTCGGTCGGCGTGCTGGACGCCTCGCTTCCGCTGAACCGACCGATGCTCCTGGCGGACCTGCTGTGGCCCGACAACCGCCTGCCCGACGGCAGCGCCTGCACGATCTTCCCCGAGCCAGTCCAAGGCCAGGGGCACCTGGTCCTCGACGAGGGGATCTTCAGCCCAGCCCTGACCCGACAGCTCGCCGAGCTGCTGCCGTCCGAGCCCCCGATGCCCCACGTGGTCTTCGCCTACGTCTGCGGCCCGCGCACCAAGACCGCCGCCGAGAATCGCTGGTGGGCGGCCCAGGGCGCCCAGGTCAACTCGATGAGCGTCGGCCCAGAGTCGGTCCTGGCGAACGAACTCGGCATCCCCGTGGCGGGCTTGGTCATCGGCCACAAGTACTCGCTTCCCGACGCAGCGCGCACCCACGAGCGCGCCCTGGGACACAGCCTCGACGCCGCGGGTATCGACGCCTCGCTGGATGACGCTCGCACCGCGGTCGAGCGCGCGGTCGACGCCTTCCTGACTCGGGCTCAGGCCGTCACCTTCGGCAACCACCTGCATCGCTTGTAGCGCCTTGCCCTCCCCTCCCCTCGCCGCAGTCCGCCTGGACCGCCATCAGGCCCTGCGTCTGGGCGGCCTCGCCCTGATCGCCTTCGTGCTGATGACCGGCTACGCGCTGGCCCGTCCCAGCACCGAGTCGCTCTTCCTGGAGGAGTGGGGTCGCGACGCGCTGCCCTGGGCCTGGGGTGGCGTGGCCATCGCTGCGACCCTGGCCGTCGCGGGCTGGCAGCGACTGGCCCGCAAGGTCGAGCTGGCCGCGGTCATGGGCGTCGTTGGGGCCTGCTCGGCTGGGCTGTTGGCGCTGCTGCTGCTGCTGCACCGCGCCGGCTGGGTCGGGGCCAGCTTCCTGCTCTACGTGTGGAAGGACGTGTACATCGTCGTCCTGGTCGAGACCTTCTATGCCTTCGCCAACGTCGTCTTCCCACTCAAGACGGCGCGCTGGGCCTACGGCCTGCTGGGCGCCTGCGGAAGCCTCGGCGGCATGCTGGGCAACCTCGCGGTGGGCCGGATCGCGGCGACCTATGGCACCGCGACGGTGCCGTGGCTGCTGATCATCGACCTCGCGGTGGTCTGTGGGCTGGCGGGTGCGCTGTCGCGGCTGGCCGGAGCGCCTCGGACCGAGCGACCCGCCGCCCCGCCCGGACTTGTCGAAGGCGCACGGGTCGTCGCTCGCAGCCGCTACCTGCTGCTGGTGCTGCTGCTCATCCTGGTGGTCCAGCTCTGCGTCAATCTGGTGGACTTTGCCTACGCCGGCGTTCTGGAGACCGCCTTCCCCGATCTGGACCAACGCACCGCGGTGATCGGCCAGGTCTACGCGGTGATCGACGGCGGTGCCCTGCTGCTCCACGTGCTGACCGGGCCCCTGCTTCGCGCCCTGGGGGTCCGAGCGACCCTGCTGGGCCTGCCCCTGGTCCTGAGCGCGGCCTGCGCGGGTGCGCTCCTGGTGCCGGGTTTCGCGTCGATGGCCGCCACCAAGGTGGCCAGCAAGGTCTTCGACTACACGCTGTTTCGCGCCGCCAAAGAGGCCCTCTACCTGCCCCTGTCCTTCCGCGAAAAGACCGAGGGCAAGGCCGTCGTCGACATGCTCACCTACCGGGTCGCGAAGGGCGGCGCATCGCTCTTGGTGATGGGCATGATCGCCGCGGCCGCCCAGGCGCTCGCCCTGCCCCTGGTGCTGGGCCTGACGATGGGCTGGCTTGGGCTGGCGGTCGGGATCACGCGCCGCTATGCCCAGCGCCTGCGGTAGGCTGCCGGCTCGGGCGACCCTCCGCTTCAGCCAGAATCGACTTCTCCTCGGTGAGGACATGGCCAGCAAGGACCAGGGCAAGTCAGCAACACAGCTTGGTATCGACGCCGTCGTCGATATTCTGGGCCCTCGCTTGGACACAGATGACCATGACGCGCCCCCCGTGTCGCAGGACGATCTGCCCGTCAGCGAGTCGGCCCAGGACACGCCGCGCCCCGGGCCGCGCCCCGTGTCCGGCATGGACTGGCTCGAACGCCACGTCAGCGGACGACAGTCCCTCTGCGCCCCGCCCGACTTCGATCCCGATGCCAAGCCCCAAGACACCAGCGCCTATGGCCGCCGCAGAGACAAGCTCGACCCTGGAAAAGTCATCCCACCTCGAAGCGTCGGCGGCCCCGGCAGCAACCTCGACCCGCTGCTAAACATTCCCGTGATCACCGTGGACACCGCGCCTCGACCTATCGAAACACGCCCGCCACCGCCCGAAGTCCAGCGACCCATCCCCCGAGTGATGATCCTGTCCTCTCCGGCAGACAGCCAAGCATGTCCCCAGTGCAAGGGACCACTTCGCGTGATCCGCAGCACTCGCGAGAACCGCCTGGAGTGTACCTGGTTTCGCCTGGAGTGGTTGGAGATTGAAAGAGGCTGGGGGGACTGCAAGCAGCACCTCCAGGTCGAGACAACCCGCCTGGCACGCCCGGCTTTTCTGTTGCCCAAGGGCCCGGTCGGCAATGGCCTGTTGGCTCGCATCGCGACCTGGCGCTGGCAGGACCACATGCCCGGCCACCAGATCATGCGCCTGCTCGACGGGCTGGAAATCCGCTGTACCCACACCCAGGTGGCGCGCTGGCTCCAGGCAGCGGCTGTGGTCATCGCCCCTGTGGCCGCGGCCATCCGCCAGGCAAGCTCGGGCGGCAAGACCGACGCTCACGGCCTGGTGGTGGTGGACAGCGGCGAAGAAGGCCGGCTGCGGGCGACGGTCAAGGGCTCGCTGATCTCCTATGACTGGACGCCGGGCGACGCGACCCCTCGCCCTGATGACCCCAAGGAACGTACCCGCGATGTCCTGCTGGATGTGCGCGGGTGGACCCAGGCGGGCGCCCAGGCCCACCTGCGCCGCCTGGTGGCCCGCGCCCTCGCCACCGACCGAGACCGCGCGGCCCGCCTGAGCTGGCGCCTGGAAGAGCTCC
>JAADHA010000184.1 GCA_013152105.1 Oligoflexia bacterium
ACAGGGTATCGAACGGGGCTTAGACTCTCGGCAGCACCTTCAATGTAGCTCTGCAATCCAGAGTAGCCATCAAGGGTCACACTCACATTGTCTTCCAAAGGGAAACGGTACGGATTATCACTATCTACCCCAAGGCACGAAGCAAGAAACGACTCAACTAGTGGCCATGCCTCAAGCTGCGCACTTGGAAGCAGGTGCCCTTGCGACGGAAAAAGGACCATGGATTGTCCAGAAATTGAGCTGCTTTGCGTGTCACGAATGCCGACAGCAGATAGCTGGCGCACCATTCGACGCACGCTCGCAAGCGGCACTGCCTGGTCCACTCCTCCTGCAATCGCCAGTATCGCGGGTGCCTTTCCAGCTTTCCTGGGCCAGACACCGGTTCCGGTGATGCTCACTCCGCAAGATGGCGAGATATCCCCACTCGCTCGCGCCCACTCCAAGCCCAATTGACTCCCGTAGCTCATACCGAGGAACGCCACACGCGTCGCGTCAACGACCCCGTCGTCAACCAACGCCCTCACAGTCGTCTCCACATCCTCAACATCTCGTCCCCCACCAAAAGCCCTGGCGAACGATCGCCCATACCCATCCGACCCACGGTAATTCACTGCCGCGACCGCCACGCCCAGACTGGCAAGACGCTGCGCTGCAAAGTAGTACTTCCAGTAGAATCGCCGGGTGTCCGGTCCATCGTGGAGCCAGACCACCAACGGCCACTTCGGACTGTCGACAGCATCCACAGCAGTCGGCACCGTGAGATAGACAGCAACCGCAGATCCGTCGCTAGTCGGGAAGTTTTGGACGGAGGTGCTACCTGGTAGCTTGCCCTCTGGAATGGGGCTCTTCCCAAGCGGATTCAACACCCCTTCTGAATTCGAGTACACCCAGTATCGTGGCCCCTCGTCTGGCGCGTCGGACTGAAGAACCCAAACCTGGAGGTCACTCGAAATGCTGGTCGGCATCCAGTCTCGCCCAGCCAACTCCTCACCGATCCTCTTGCCGATCATGCTGACTCTGTCGTCGAGAAACACCCACGATAGCGTGTCTCCCTCCACGCCAATGCCCAGCGGCGCTCCGGTCTCGGGGTCCTGAATCACAGCCGCCACCCCCCCGTACTCGGGAAGCTCCCCAATGAGCTTCTGGGCACCCGTATTCAAGTCAATTTCCGACAGCGCAGTCCGCGGGAACTGCTGCCCATCGAGAGCGAGTAGCTTCTCTCCCCACAGGTGGTCCAACACGCGAAAATCGCCAATCCACGGATTGTTGAACGGCCGATGAATCGCATCGCGCCCGTCCGGATCCTGCACAGTCGTCCTTGTGATCAAGCTACCGTCGCTACGCACATAAAGGTGCTTCCCGGAATCCCTCGTCAGGAGTAGAACGGAGTCCGTTCCAGTCACCAACGATGTAGCCTGACGTGCATCAGTCGCCACAACGGCTACCCCTTCGTCCTCAAGCCACTCGCGTTCGGATGCCGATACATCGCCGAGAACCGCTACAGTAGCAGAGTTCATGCGAGCAACATCACGCGCACCCTCAAAAACCTTCAGGCTCCCTGAATCTACATTCAACACCCCCCACACCTTGAAAGTGGAGACGACCAGCATCTGGTCATTGACCCACTCGACAGGGAACCAGCCCAGATTTCCCATGGAGACCATCTCACCCTCATCCAAATGGCCCACCGCCACAGATCCATCCATCATGGCGGCGAGCTGGAGTCCATCCGGACTCACGAGCGGAAAAGCCAAGGACATTGCCGGAAGCAGCGCCAGTGCAGACACGCTCATGCCAGCCATCCAGGGCCGATCCCAGCATCAACGGTTTCCGAAGCCGCCGATTGGGCCAAATCGAAGAAGGCAGGCGCCTGAATCAACGGTGCGGCAGCAAGCCACCCCGATGTAGCAGTGAATCCATCATTGCTGGGCTTGCCCACAGTCGACACCAGGGTCTGGGGCCTCAGAGGAATGGTGATGCGCTGCATGTCGCCTCCAGGGTGCGGAAGCAGTGTGGCCGCGGTCTCCCGAGTGTGCAAGGGGTTCAGGTGAAATTGCTATTCTTTTCTATCTATTCGAGCGGACCTTCTTGACCGGTCTGGGCTGCTTCATGGACCCTACTTGCGACCAGGCGGATGCGCTCAACTACAGCGAAGCGTCGTACGGGGGCTTCCTCGCGGTGAAGTCGGATGACCACGCCCTGTGGCGCTGAGTGGACACCGGCAACCCAGGCATACCTCGACGGCGACTGATCCCGGATTGCCCAGAATCTCAAATACCGCTGCCCGAGCTGCCGCTGCCCGAGCTACCGCTGCCCGAGCTGCCACTGTCGTCCGTGCCCAGGTCGAGTTCGTAGTCGACCTCGATCGACATGGCCGGCCGGGGGATGGCGCGGCCCGTGAAGATGATCGAGTTGGTGCCTGCGCTGTAGTACCAGCCGTCCTGGTCTCGCTGGATCATCAACACGTTGTCGACTCGGACCACCAGCGTCTCGGGACGCGGGATCGCGTTCAGCTCGAAGTGGTCGTTCCAGGCAGCGACATCCAGGCCGATCCGTTCGAGCACCGGCCCATAATCGTCGGCGCAGACGGATCCGTTGAGGCCGCCAGTGTAGTCGACCGCTTCGATGTAGCGGGGGCCCGGGCTGGCGGCGCTGACACCCGAAGCGCAGCCCTCGGGCAGATCACCGACGATGGCGTGAACGACGACGCGATCCTGACCCGCCAAGGACTGGAATTCGTGCAGGTAGAAGTCCACGGATTCATCAGACTGGTCGTCCTCGTCGCTGACGATCAAGATGTGGAGCGCGGCACCAGGGCGCATGAAGCCCGGGTTGTTGGCGGGGTTCACGGCCAACAGCGCTTGGGACAGGCCCTGTTCGGTGCGGCTGCCCCCCGTGCCGACGTCGATGGCGCTCAAGAACATATTCGACAGGTCTTCGGTGTCGGGGTTGAGGACGCCGGACTCCATCGCCACCCCGGCGCTGGCGTCGGTCGTGACCACGCCGAGCTGGAAATTTGCCCGGGTGGTGTCCAAGACGCTGGTAAAGGACTCGAAGCTGGCCAGCAGTCGAGCTTGCTCTTCCACCATCGACGCGGAGTTGTCGACGACGATCAGCACATCGCTGTATTGGTCGACGCCGCCCTGCTGGAAGAGGTCGGTGACCGTGAGTTGGGCATAGCCGTAGTCCGTGCAGCCGGGCCCGATGCTGATGATCGGCGCGAGCGCCGCCACCAGCAAGGCGCCGACGCCAACTGTGGCCCATGAGTGGCGCTGTGAGCAGCGCGTCGGGTGCAAGCCCATGCGGATCCTCGGGTGCCACCCAGAGTGTAGCAGCGGCGAAGCGGGGCATGCATGTCCAGCATCCTCCGTGGTAGTCTTTGACCGGCACCGATGGGCGAACATGATCAGCGTTCTTCTCCTTGGGCTGGCCTGTGCCAAGCCCGACCCGACCACAGAGCTCGCACCTGGGCGCGTGATCGAGTCCGTGCTGGTGACCCCAGGAGACCTGTCGGTGACTACGGGCGCCGGCGGTGGCGAAGGCGTGCAGTTCAGCGCGACCGTGACCTGGGGCGATGGCCAGGTTGTCGAGACCACGACGGGCGTGGAGTGGACGGCGTCCAACGAGACCGCGGGCACTATCGACGAGACGGGCTGGTTCCAGCCCGTGTCGACCGGCGGCGGCGTCACCTGGGTGACGGCCGCGCTGGATGGGGTCCAGGGTCAGACGACGGTGACGGTCGTCTACCAGGACACCCTGGTCGAGGGGGACGCGGACAGCAGCTTGTTCGACGCGGCCCTGGGGACCACCGAAGCGTCGCTGTGGCTGTACCCGGAAGACGGCGTGAACCTGCCGCGCAACACGCCGGGGATCATGTTCCAGTGGGCGGCGCCAAATGGCCTGGTCGCGGATGCCTGGCGGATCCGCTTCCAGTCCGAAGTGACGGCCCTTACGGTGTATACGACGGCGACCAACTGGACCGCCGACGAAGACACCTGGCAGGCCATCACCAGCACCAACGCGGGGGGCACGGTGTCGGTCGAGCTTGCGGGCGTGTTCGGCACCGCGATCATCGAAGACCAGCCGCTCGACATCACGGTCAACCGCTTCGACGCTCAGGGCACGATCGTCTACTGGAGCAGCTCCGCCGCGGGCTTCATGGACATCCCCTATGGCCAGCAGGCCGAGGGCTACCTCACCAAGGAACAAACCGGCTACTGCGTGGCCTGTCACGCCATCAGCCGCAACGGGGATGTCGCGTTCACCTACGACGGTGGGAACGGCCCCCTCGGGGTCAAGGACAAGGACGGCAACGATCTGATCGCCTACGAAGATGGCCGCTTCGGCAACTTCAAGGCGTGGTCACCCGACGCCACGCGGCTGTTGTCGACCTACTACGGCGACATCACGCTGTGGGACGCCACGAACTGGACCGTGCTGGGCAGCGTGCCCATCCCCGGGGGCGCGACCCACCCCGACTGGTCGCCGGACGGCACCCAGGTCGTGTTTACTGCTACAGATTCCCTCAATTCGGACTGGAGTTTCGGGTCTGGATCGATCGACGTGATCTCGGTGCTGGATGACGACCAGTGGGGCTCTATTCAGACCCTCTACACCTCCCCCGAAGGGCGCAACGCCTACTACCCGGCCTTCTCGCCCGATGGCGAGTGGATCTCCTTCAACCTCTCGACCGGCGACGGCTACAACGATCTCGACGCCGAGCTGTGGGTGATCCCCTCGGCCGGCGGTGACGCGATCCGCCTCAGCGCAGCGAACCGCGACGTGGACTTGACGAATAGCTGGACGCGCTGGGGGCCCTTGCCGGACGACGAGATCTTGTGGCTGGCCTTCTCGTCGACGCGGCCCTATGGCGCGGTAACGGCGGGCAATCCGCAGATCTGGGTCACGGCCTTCGACCCGGCCCAAGCCCAGGAGGGCGACGACCCAAGCTATGCGGCCTTCTGGCTTCCGGGCCAGGACTCGACGCAGAACAACCACGTGCCCGTGTGGACCGAGTGATGGCGCGGGCCGGGGCAGGACTCTTCGCATCCATCCCGCTGGTGCTGGTGGGCTCTGCTGGCTGTAGTGGGGCCTTTCGCTCGTCCAGCGCGGACCCGACGGTCGTGACCTGGGCTGGCCCAGCCGGCACCTACCTGGAGCTGGCTCCAGTCGACTCGCCGGACAGCGTGCCCCTGCTCATCGAAATCAGCGAGACTTCCTGGGAACTGCGCTACGGCGACTACTGGCGTACCGCCCAGGAAAGCGGCACCTTTGACGTGTCGGTGGACAACGATGGCTACTGGGTGGGGGCCAGCTTGATGCTGCCCAATGGACTGGATGTGGGTGCCAGCGCCCAGGGCACGACGGTGTTGGATCAGACCTCGGTCGAGACCTGGTATGGCACCTTCGACGACGCACTGGTCGTCGATGTGTGGGCGGGTGACTTCCGGGGCAACGCCGCCTATGCCAGCGGGATCGGCCCCATTCAGCTCACCTGGCAGGGCGTGGACTGGGACATCGTCTACTACGAGCACGAGTGATGCTGGCAAGGCCAGCCGTGACCTGAACCAGGTCGAGGACCACGATCGGGACCACATGCTGTTCGGCTGATCCTCCAGCTTTGCCCGGCGCCGTGGTAGCCTGGGGGGCGCCTTGCACGCCTCGATGACGCACCCGGAACCGCGAACCCCCGCCGGCGCCCCCGGCGGTGCTGACGGAGCGTACGCAATGACATCCACGCCACGCCACATCGCGCTGATCCCCGATGGGAACCGCCGCTGGGCCCGCGCTCGGGGCCTGCTCGGCCCCCAGGGCCCCCTCGCCGGCATCAAGGTCGTGGGCGACATC